>CAMRVW010000009.1 GCA_947054185.1 uncultured Rikenellaceae bacterium
AAAATATCAAACCGGGGTCCGTGACCCCTCCCCCGGAAGGGCCGCCGGAGGCAGTTTTAGCAAATCAAAACGGCAGTTTCAGCAATACCGTCACCCGAATATGAGTATCAGCAGTTGTGCTGCCAGCACTCTGAGGAACATGGCCAGGGGATATACGGTTGCATAACCGACAGACGGGGCGTCGGTCGATGTCTGCTCCGACGAGTACGCCAGTGCGGGAGGGTTGGTGGTGGCTCCCGAGAGTACGCCTATGATGGTGTAATAGTTGAGCTTATAGAACAGCTTGCCTATTATGCCGCATAATAGCAGTGGCACTATGGTTATGACAGCGCCGTAAGCGATCCACACATATCCGCCGGCCGCTATCGTGGGCACGAAATTACTGCCGGCACCGAGTCCCACGCCTGCCAGGAAGAGCGATATGCCCACCTCGCGCAACATGAGGTTGGCGCTCATGGTGGTGTATGTTATCATCTTGTAATAGGGTCCCCACCGTCCTATCAGTATGGCCACGATGAGGGGGCCGCCTGCCAGACCGAGCTTGACGGGCTGAGGTATGCCCGGTATCCAGAACGATATGCTGCCGAGCACCACCCCGAGGGCAATACCTAAAAATATGGGTATGAGGTTGGGGTGGTTGAGGCGCTTGAGCGAGTTGCCGAAGACACTCTCGGCCTGCTTTACCGAGTGCTCGGGCCCCACGACGGTGACACGGTCGCCCAGTTGCAGCTGAAGGTTGCCGGCAGCCACCAGGTCGATGCCGGCGCGGTTGACGCGTGTTATGGTGACGCCGCAGGTGTTGCGTATGCGCAGGTCTGAGAGGTGCTTGCCGTTAAGTTCGGGTTTGGTTATGAGTATGCGGCGTGATATCATGTTTTTAGACATGATGTGCCAGTTGGCCTCCACCTCGTGACCCAATAGGGCTATGAGCGCCTCCACATCTTTGGGTGCTGCCACCACGAGTATGCGGTCGCCGCAGTGCAGGGTTGTCGATGCCTTGACAAGCTCGGGTTCGCCGCCTTTGTGACATATGCGCGACACCACGAAGTCGCGACGTATGAAGTCGTGTATGTCGGAGAGGTTCTTGCCGTCAATGGCCTCGTTGCCTATCTCTATGGACACGGGCTGCTTTATCAGGTCTGCCGTCTCGCCCGAGGCACCGGCGGCGGCCTCTTCGGCGGGCACATCAATCTTCAGTATGCGTCGCAACAACATGAGGGTGGCTATCGCGCCTATCACGCCGAGGGGATATGCCACGGCATAACCTGTGGCTATGTCGGGTGCCTCCGCGCCTGCGTGCATGTCGCTGAATGCCTGCTGTGCCGCACCCAGACCGGGGGTGTTGGTCACGGCTCCCGACATGACGCCCACCATGGTGGTCATGGATATGCCGGTGATGTAATGGAGTGCCACGGTCACGGCCACACCCATGAGCACCGTGAGCACGGCCAGCTTATTGAGCGTGACGCCTCCCTGCTTGAACGACGAGAAGAAGCCGGGCCCCACTTGCAGACCTATCGAATATACGAACAGTATCAGGCCGAACTCCTTCATGAAGTGAAGCAGGTGGCTGTCGACGTTCATGCCGAAGTGGCTGAATATTATGCCTATAAAGAGTATGCCGGTCACACCCAGCGATATGCCTTTAATCTTGAACTTTCCGGCGAATATACCGGCCGCGATGACAAGAGACAGAATAAGTACCGAGTGGGCAACACCCCCTCCCCACAGATCGGGAGAGCCGAAAAAGAGATTTTTGATAAATTCCATTATAATAAGTTCGCTTTATTACAACCAACCGACAACTTTCCATGGTAAAAGGCTCCTCGCATCATGCCTTCTGCGGTTCGACAACCTCTTCGTATGATCTTCGGAATGCCTGTCTTTGCAAGGCCGGCATATTAACCGCACCTGTCCGAAAGTTGGAAAACAGGCGGTAAAGATAGACAATCAAAACCGAAAAAGCTAAAGTTTGACCGTCTAAATTTCGATATGCAGACAGTGAGTTTGAAAATGCAAGGCAAGCGGGCGGACTTACACAAAATTTGACTATATTGCAATGCGTAATGCGAAAGGAGCGATATGGGCGCTTCATGTTAAAGGCATCACAGATGGAAAGAATAAGAAGTTTGCTTGCCCAAGTGGCGATAGTAAGCAAGAAGAATGCAGAGATATTGGATGCCACCGGCGGACGCTTCAATATGTTCGGTATATGCGGTGTAAATCATTATGAAAATACCCATTCGGCGATTGTTGCCGAGTTGTTGAATCCCGACGGTTCGCACGGACTCAAGTCGAAGTTGCTGGATTGTTTTATCCGTACATTGGGTGATGATTTTACCGTTCGCGACTTCAATTGCGATAAATCGCAGGTCAGAACGGAGTTTTCGACCGAAGAGGGGCGCATCGACATTCTTATCGAAGACAATGGGGGCAAGGCTGTCATCATTGAGAACAAGATTTATGCAGACGATCAGTGGGAGCAACTGAAGCGATACGACAGATATTCCGCAGGCAGATACGGAAAGGGTAATTATCAGATATTATATCTCACACTCGACGGCAACGAGGCTTCCGGGCAAAGTGGCGGAGGGATTGCATATACGACCGTTTCATATCGCGAGACCATTGTAAGCTGGCTCGAGAGATGCGTCTCCATAGCCGTTCGATCTCCGATAGTCAGAGAGACCGTAATTCAATATATCAATCATATCAAACAATTGACCAATCAGGATATGGACACGAAAAACAGAAGCGAGATAATAGATATTTTGTCGAAAACGGAAAATCTCAAGGCGGCACGAACCATATACCGGAATTACCTGTCGGTTTTTGGCCGTCTTGCAGATGAGCATTTTAATCCCGGGATGGAAGAGTTTGCAAAGGAGAAGGGGTTGAAATACCATTACGAGCGCAGTGATGAACTGTATATACGATTCTATGTTACAAACCCGCTGTGGCAGGGCAAATGTTGGATCGGATTTACATTCGAGAGTAACCGTTACCATTATGGCATCTGCAACAATGTAAAGAATTATAGAATTTCCGATGACAATAGGGCCATTTTGAGGAATTTATTGACCGGTATGGGTGTTGTCTCGTGCAAGGAGTCTGACTGGTGGCCATTCTATGCCTATTTGCCGAGCATGACTCTTGATGTATGGGAACAGGATGTTGTCAGAAGCGATCGCTTCGTAAATGTTTGTAAGGAAAAAATAGAACAATTGTTGTGTGCGATGAGCCGGATAGAACTATAATATATTGCAAAGCTCTCAATGGGCCGATGACTGCCGGGCGGGGTATGGATGATATTGCGGAATGATAAAAGCCTCAAATGATTAATTGCCAATCACTTGAGGCTTTCGTACCCGGAGCCGGGATCGAACCGGCACAGCATTTCTGCCATTGGTGTTTGAGACCAACGCGTCTACCAATTCCGCCATCCGGGCATGAATTATTGTGCAGATGCGGGTACAAAGATAATATCTTTTTGTCGAAATGCAAACTGCGGGGGGTGTTTTTTGATTTTTAAGCCAAGATATTGCCGCGGTCGTTATGAAAATTCTCTCCACCGGGCGGCAGGCAAATCCGCAGGCAATTCATGTCGGGTAAATTCCGATTAGTAATTCCTCCGGGCAAATCACTGTTTACAATCAATGCCGCAGGGAGAAATTTCGCCGTGTGTCTTGCAAAACAATCATCGTGGCAGATAATTTCCGGCGGGCAAATTTCGGTGAGTAATCCCGCAGAGCAGGCAATACTGCCTGGCAAAGCCGCAAATCTTCGTCAGGGCAATTTTCCGCCGGAGCAAATAAAAAACGGGAACAAGCAACTCTTGTTCCCGTTTTTCGGTTATGTGGGTTCAGATGTTTTTCTCTATATCCCAGCAGAATGCCCTCAGCCCTTGCACTTCCGACTCTTTGTCTAACATGTCGAGTTTTTCGAGGAATGTGTCGGCTATGGCGTCGTCGACGAATGTCATGACGGCACTGTTGAGGGTGGGCCATGCGTGGTTGCCATAGTGGGGTTCGCCGGTGTTGCTGCCTCGTCCTGTCACTGTCTCCCAGCAGGTGAAGCCGCGTATGCCGAGCCCGTCCATGATGGTCACTATCTCGTCGTATAACGCCTGGTTTGATGATATGAATATCGCTTTCATGTTTTGTCGTTTTATGTGATTCGCTTCGAGTGTCGCTCCACTCTTCCTTTAAGAGGAAATGTCGCCCGAAAGAGATGCCGCAGCTGTCTCTTGCGGGCGACAATGGTTATACGGCGGCCTCGACGGCGTTATTGTTTTCGGCCAGGGCGGCTGCTTTTTTTGCGGCACGGGCGGCGCGGCGAGCCTTTCTCTTTTCGCCGAAGTCGGCCATGATGCTATAGAGTATGGGCACCAATATAAGGGTGATGACCGTCGAGAAGGCCAGACCGCAAGCCACAGACAGACCCATGGAGCGCCACATCTCGGCACCCTCGCCCTTGTCTATGGCAAGGGGTATCATACCTATGACCGTCGTGAGGGTGGTCATGAGCACGGGGCGCAGACGCGAACGTCCTGCCGTCACGACCGACTCTTTGACGCCCATGCCCCTCTCGCGGCATAGGTTGGTGTAATCGACCAGCACGATACCGTTGTTGACCACGATACCCACAAGCATCAACACGCCCAGCAGTGCCATCACACCCATGGCCGTGCCTGTGGCCAACAGGCCCAATATCACGCCCACCAGGGCAAAGGGTATGGAGAACATGATGACGAACGGATAGGTGAACGACTCGAACTGCGCCGCCATGATGATGAACACCAATATTATTATAAGCGCCATTAGCGTGATAAGGTCGGTGAATGTGTCCTGCTGGTCTTCAAAGGTGCCGCCGAACTGCCATGTGATGCCCGATGGTATCTCCACCTGGCTCATCACCTTGTTTGCCTCGGCGATGATGTCGCTCATTGCGGTGCCGTGCCCCACCACGCACGATACGGTTATCACACGCTCGCGGTCTTTGCGCTCGATGGTGGGCGGGGTCTGCGTCTCTATCACCTTGCCGAGGTCTTTGACCTTGATGCCGTTGCCGGCGTTGTTGTATATGGTGATGTTCTCGATGTCTTCGACCGACTCGCGGAAGGGGCGGGCATAACGTACGCGTATGTCGTACTCGTCGCCGTCTTCGCGATAGTTAGAGGCCACCGAGCCGTTGATGCGGTTGCGCAGATAACTTGCGGCAGTGCTCATGTTGAGGCCGTTTTGGGCCAGCTTCTCGCGGTCAAAGTCCACCTGGTATTCGGGAGTGTACTCGTCACGGCTGATGTTGACCTGCGAACAACCCTCCACCTGCTTCATGCGTTCGGCAATGTCGGCAGCCAGTTTGTCGGTGGTATTGAAGTCGTAACCGAATATCTCTATGTCGACGGCAGCCTGTCCGCCGGCGCCGCCCGACTGTCCTCCCTCTATCACTTCGTATGTCCTGATCTCGTGGAATTGGTCGAGGTCTTTGCGTATAAGGTCGCCGATGAGTGTAAGGCCGCGGTCGCGATCTTCGACGCTCACCAGCGATATGTTGAACGATATGAGATAGGTGGCGTTGTCGCGCATGGCCGAAAAGGCGTTGTCGGTATCGGCCTGGCCCTCCGAGAAGTTAAGCACCTTTATCTCTGGATAGTGGGCGAAGAGGGTGTCGGTGATGCGCAGGGCCAAATCGCGGGTTATCTCCTGACGGGTGCCGGCCGGCAGCTTGACGGTCATGCTTATGCGGCCGTTGTCCTGCGTGGGGAAATATTCGGTCTTAAGGTTGCGGCCCAAGCCGAATATTACTCCGAAGAATATCACCATGGCGCCTATGACTATGACGGGGCGGTGACGGTACGACCAGTCAAGCAGACGGGCATAACCGTTGTTGAGCGCCTCCAGGACCCGCTCTATGGGGGTGAACATTATCTTGTGCCAGCGGCTCGATTTGGCGTCGAGGCGTAACATCTGCGAGCATAGCATGGGCGTGAGGGTTATGGCGGCTATGGTCGAGACGGTTAGGATGATGGTGACCATCCATCCCAACTGCTTGAACAATATGCCGGCCATGCCCGTTATCATGGTGAGGGGCAGGAACACTGCCACGGTGGTGAGGGTGGAGGCGATAACCGATATGGCCACCTCGTTGGTGGCGAATATGGCCGCCTGCTTTGGCTTGCTGCCCCGCTCTATGTGGGTGGTGATGTTTTCAAGCACCACTATGGCGTTGTCGACCACCATGCCTATGGCAATGGAGAGGGCGCTCATCGATATGATGTTGAGCGTGTTGCCCGACACCAGCAGGTATATCAGCGCCGAGAGCAACGAAATGGGTATGGTGAGTATCACCACAAACGTCGCCCTCCAGCGGCCCAGGAAGATGAATACCACGAGCATCACTATGATCAGGGTGATGGATATGGTCTCGCGCAGGGAGTTTATGGTGTTGAGAATGTTGTCGGAGGTGTTGACGATAAGGCCTATCTTGATATCGGACGGCAGGGTCTTCTCTATCTTGGGAAGCATGCGGTTGACCTTGTCGGCGATGTCCACCGAGTTGGCGCCCGACTGCTTCTGTATCATTATCATGCCGCCCAACTTACGGTTGGTGAACACCTCCTGGCTTCTCTCCTCATGGGTGTCAGATATGGTGGCAACATCGCGCAGATAGACCGTGGCGCCGTTTTTGGTGCCCACCACAAGGTCGAGCATCTGGTCGGAGGCGGTGAACTCTTTCTGTACGCGCAGAGAGTAACTGTTCGATCCTATGTCGATGTTACCGGCCGGCACGTTTCGGTTTTCTGCCGATATGACTGCGGCGATACCCTCTATCGAGAGTCCGTAAGCCTCTAACTTGGACGGGTCGCAATAGACCTGTATCTCACGCTCGGGGATACCGGATATCGACACCGTGCCCACGCCCTTGATGCGGGCAAGGGGTGTGGCCACGTTGTCGTCCAATATCTTATAGAGGCCGGGCATGCTCTCGTCGGCGGTTACCGACAGAAGCATGATGGGTATGTCGTCGGTGCCGAACTTGAATATGATGGGGGTCTGGGCCTCGTCGGGCAGTGCCGACGACACTATGTCGAGCTTGTCGCGCACGTCGTTGGTGGCCACGTCTATGTCGGTGCCGTATTCAAACTCGAGTGTTATGACCGATATGTTCTCTTTGGAGTTTGACCTGATGTGCTTAAGGTCGCTCACGCCGTTAAGGGTGTTTTCGAGCGGACGTGTGATATTGGTCTCTATATCGGCGGCACTGGCACCCGAATAGGTGGTCATGACCATTATGGCGTTGGTCTCTATGTCGGGATAGAGGTCCACCGGCAGCTTGCTCCATGAAAAGAGACCCAGTATGGCCACCGCCACGAACACCAATATCGTGGTTATGGGTCTGCCGACGGCAGTTTTATATATACTCATGGTATTGGCGTTTATTTTATTACTTCCACTTCGGTGCCGTTGTTAAGTCGGCTTTGGCCTGTTACCACCACCGCATCGTCCTCTTCGACACCCGAGATCACTTCATATCTGTCGTCCATGCGACGGCCTAACTCCACCTTGCTGAACACTGCTTTGCCGTCTTTTATCAGATAGACATATTTGTCGCCGGCGCCGGTGAGCTTCTGCACCGCCCTGTCGGGTATCACTATGCGCTCGGCAGTGTCGTGACGCAACACCACTCGCGCGAACATGCCCGGGCGTATCGACTCGTCGGCATTGTCTATGCGCACCTCTATGGGGAAAGTGCGGGTGGCGGGATCGATGGTGGGATAGATGATGTTGATGCGGCCGGTGAACTTGCGGTCGCCGTAAACATCGGTGGTGATCTCGACCTCCATACCCTTTTTGACTTTTGTGAAGAGCACTTCCGAGATATTGACAAGCAGCTTGACGGGGCGTATCTGCTCGACGGTGAGTATGGGTTTGGACGAAGAGTACATATCGCCGTTGTCGTAATTGCGGGCCGTCACTATGCCGTTTATGGGGCTTGCCAGGGTGGTGTTCTCTTTGAGGTTGTCGTAATTGCTTTTAGAAACCTGATAAGAGAGCTTTTTGGCGTCCCAATCCGATTTGGATGTGCCGCCCACCTTGTAAAGCTCGTCGGCGCGCTCGAACTCTATGCGGTTGTTGAGCATCTGCACCTCGGCCTGGGCCAGGTTGGTGGTATCCATAGACACCAGAAGCTGCCCTTTCCTTACATGGTCGCCCACCTCCACATATATCTTGCCTATGCGCATGGGATTTTGGGGGGCTATGTTGTTCGACACCTGAGCCTGTATCGTGCCGGTGAAGGTGTTGATCTGATCGACGGTCTGTCTGGTGGCCGTCTCGACACTGACTTTGGGCCGTACCTCAAGCACTTCCGTGTCGACATTGTCTTTCGAACCGCCGCAAGAGGCCAGCAGACAGATCATGCAGAACGATAAAATTTTAATCTTCATATCTAAAGTGTTTTTTATTTCCCGTTAAATTCTTTGCCTTGCAGGCGGTCGAGCGCGTTGTGCGCCACCATGTAATTATATATCGACTGGTTGAGCGTGAGCATGGCGCGCGAGAGTGCCAGCTGCGAGTCGTTGATCTCGAGCAGTGTGCCGCCTCCCACCTCGTAACGCTTGACTGCTATGTCGTAACCGCGTTGCGCCTGGTCGACGCTCGAACGTGCCGCCTCCAACTGGCGTTTGCTCGTCTGCATGAGGCTGGTCTGGCGAAGCACCTCCACGTTGAGGCTCCGCTCGGTGTTGAGGCGTTGCAGCTCGAGGGTCTCGACGTCGACTCTGGCCTGCTTGAGGTCGAAACGTCGTTTGCCGCCGGCGAATATGGGTATGTTGAGGCTCAGTCCGGCAGTGGAATAGGGCGTCCACCGGTATTTCCCGAATTTATAGGTGTTGTCCATGGCGCTCCATTGCAGGTTGCCCGAGAGGTTGAGCGTGGGATAGTTGGATGCCTTGGTCACCTCCACCATCTTGTCTAGCTGTCGTCTCTGTATCTCGAACTGGGCCATGGTGCTGTTGCCTTTGAGCGACAGGTTGTCTATGGGGCCGCTTATTACGGTCTCATAGTCTTTGAGGTTGCCGGCGCACTCTATCTCCATGTCGAGCGATACGCCCATCAGGGCCTTGAGTTGCCAGTGCGCTATGCGCAGGTTGTTTTCGGCGTCGTAAACGTTGGGCTCGGCGTTCTTGACTGTCACCTCCGCGCTTATAAGGTCATATTCCGACACCTTGCCCACGTCGAATTTCTGCTTTACGTTAGAGAAGTTTTCCACGGCGTTGTCGTATATCTCTTTATATACCTTGTGGTTTTCTGCGGCCAAAAGCACTGCGCAATAGGCGTTGGACACCTGCTCTATCATGTCTATGCGCGAGCTGCGGGCCTTCTCCACGGCCAGCTCCACATCCATGGCCGATATTTTGAGCGATTTCCACAGGCCGACGTTGACAACCGGCATCGACAGGTTGAAGCCTCCGTTCCATGAGTTGTTCATGCCCACCTCCATGCCCTGGCCCGAGTCGCCGAAATACATGACCTGTTTTTTGATGGTGCGTTGATAGGCGGCCGAGGCGTCTATCTGCGGATAGAGGGCGGCGTATGTGCCTTTTTTTGCATAGCCGGTCTTTTCAATCTCCTTGTCGGCAATCTTTATTGTCGGGTTTTCGCTCAGGGCTATCTCTAAAGCGTCCTCGAGCGTGAGCAACGTTTTGTCTTGCGCCGACGACCGGGCTGGTGCCAATAGCACCACCGATGCGGTGACGGAGAGTGTCAGCAGTGTTTTTGTAAGGTTCATAATCATTTTGGTTCTGTGTCGTGACATATCGCTGAAACGGTGCGGTTGCGGCCACCGTGGCGGTGCAATTTTCACTTCCGGCTGCATGTCGCGTTATCGTTTGCAAAGGTGAGGCGAATTTCTCTAATCTGTATTGGTCTTATAGGTGTTGTTTTGGTCTTTTTTGAAACAAAGTGGTCTTGATTATGTTGTTTTTTACCTATATTTGCCGTGATTATGGTTTGAAAGGGTTGTTTTTTTATGTTTTTTGGTTTTTTATTGCAAATCACTCAACCCTTAAAGTAACGTCGACGCGACCTGTAATATTATGGATAAAGAGAAAAAAATTGTTGCCGATACTCCCGAGGTCTATTATATAGAAGACGAGGTGGTGTTTGCGCGCATAGACCACCGTCTCAATGCCGACATGTTTTATAATCTGCTGGCGTTATACCTGCCCTCCAACAACAATACGGTCATATCGTTCATATTGCTGGAGAGCGGCAGGATGGAGCTTGTGATAGACAACGAGGAGGTGTCGTGCGATGCCCAAACAAACAACGTGGTGTCGGTGGGGATGTCTAAAAACGTGTCGGGGCTTGCATGTTCGCGCAATATGTCGGGCTATATGCTCTCTATAGGCAAGGTGTTCATGGACAAGGTGATGAAGGGGCGCAAGATACTCTCCATATCGCAGATATTGAGCATGCGCAAGCAGGGAGGCAGCGGGCGGCTGGAGGGCGACAACAAAGAACTGATAAAGGGCTGCCTTATGAATGTGGAGCGATATCTGTCTGACGAAAAGCATCTTTTCTCGTCAGACCTGGCCCGCATGGCGGTCATGATATTCCTTTACGAGAATATAAACATAGCCCTGTCGCATGGCAGAATGGTGCCCGAGCGAATGGTGCCCGACCGTAAGGAAGAGATGGTGGCCCGCTTTATGGACAGGTTGCTGGCAGATATAGAAAACCATCGCGACGTGGCCTATTATGCCGATTGCCTGTGTGTTACGCCTCACTATCTCTCTAAGGTCATAAAATCGGTGCTGGGCAAGTCGGCAGGACGCATAATAGAGGAGATGTTGATAGAGAGGGCCGTTATAATGCTGCGCGAGCCCGAATGCACCGCCCAGCAGGTGGCCGACAGGCTTCACTTCTCAGACCAGTCGTCGTTCGGCAAGTTTTTCAAGCGTCACATGGGGGTGTCGCCCATGCAGTTCAAACGAAAATTGTGAGTATGGCCTTTGGAACGTTAAATTAAAAGGTGCGTGGCATGTTATTTGCTTGTCTGTTTGTGCGGCCGGTATGGGCCGGGCTATTAATTTAAATTATCGCAGACATGGAAAAGAAACAGATCACAACACCTGCGGGCGTTCCCGTGGCAGACAATCAGAACATATCAACGGCGGGCCGGCGCGGTCCCGCATTGATGCAAAATGTGTGGTACATGGAGAAACTGGGCCACTTCAACCGCGAACGCATACCCGAGAGGGTGGTGCATGCCAAGGGGGTGGGCGCTTTCGGCACCTTCACCGTAACGGGCGACATCACCCGTTACACCAAAGCCTCCATCTTTGCCGAGGTGGGCAAGCAGACCCCCATGCTGGCGCGCTTCTCCACCGTGGCGGGTGAGCGTGGCGCCGCCGACACCGAACGCGACGTTCGGGGCTTCGCCCTTAAGTTCTATACCGACGAGGGCAACTGGGACCTGGTGGGCAACAACACCCCCGTATTCTTTATACGCGACCCGGTGAAATTCCCCGATTTCATACACACTCAGAAGCGCGACCCCAAAAACAACATGCGCTCCAACAAGGCCAAATGGGACTTCTGGACCCTCAACCCCGAGTCGTTGCACCAGGTGATGATACTGATGAGCGACCGAGGCATCCCCGACGGTGTGCGTCACATGCACGGCTTCGGCAGCCACACCTATAGCTTCATAAACAAGGAGGGCGAACGACACTGGGTCAAGTTTCACTTCCGCACCATGCAGGGCATACGCAACCTCACCGACCCTCAGGCCGAGAAGATTGTCGGTGCCGACCGCGAACACTCCCAGAAAGATCTGTTCGAGAGCATCGAGCGCGGCGATTATCCCAAGTGGAAGTTATACATTCAGGTGATGACAGAGCAGCAGGCCAAGGAGTATCGCTTCAATCCCTTCGACCTCACCAAGGTGTGGCTGCACAAAGATTTCCCGCTCATAGAGGTGGGCGTAATGGAGCTTAACCGCAACCCCGAGAACTTTTTCGCCGACATAGAGCAGGCGGCGTTCAATCCCGCCAACATAGTGCCCGGCATAGGTTACTCGCCCGACCGTGTGTTGCAGGGTCGTCTGTTTGCCTATGGCGACGCCCAGCGTTACCGTCTGGGGGCCAATTTCATGAAGCTGCCTGTCAATATGCCGCGGCATGCGGTGCACAACCAGATGCGCGACGGTCAGATGGCCGTGGGCGACAACGGAGGTGCGGCGCCCAACTATTTCCCCAACAGCGACGACGGGTCGGCCGACGACCGCTCGCAGATAGAGCCGCCATTGGAGACGGGCGAGGCATATACATACGACCAACGCGACGATGACGAAGACTTTTACACCCAGCCGGGCATGCTTTACAGACTGTTGCCGCAGGATGAGAAACAGCGTCTTGTAAACAATATCGTTGCCAACCTTGAGGATGTGCCCCAGGATATACGCAAAAAAGTGGTGGATATGTTCTCTAAGGCCGACGCCGACTGTGGCAAGAGGCTTGCTGCGGCTCTGGGTATGTGACCATAACGTCTAAGATGGGTCATGCCGGAAAATGAAAGGAGGTGTTCGCCTTGGAGGGGTGGCATATATGGCGGCATGCAACATCTTGTGACGTGGTGCCGATAAAAAGGGGTTGCTTGGCATAAAGCAACCCCTTTTTCGTATATGGCACTTTATTCTTCGACGATCTCTATGGTCTCTATTACATCGCCGCGGCGTATTGAGTCGAGCACTTCCAGCCCCTCAGGCTCGCATATCTTGCCGAAGCAGGTGTGAACGCCGTCGAGGTGGGCGGTGTGGGCGCGGTTGTGGCAGATGAAAAACTGCGAGCCGCCCGTGTCTTTGCCTGCGTGGGCCATTGAGAGCACACCGCGGTCGTGATATTGCCTCTCGGCCGAGGTCTCGCACTTGATGGTGTAACCGGGGCCGCCCGTGCCGGTGCCGTTGGGGCATCCGCCCTGGATGACGAAGTCGGGTATGACGCGGTGAAAGGTAAGCCCGTCATAGAAGCCCTCTTTGGCCAGTTTCACGAAGTTTGATACGGTGCCGGGGGTCTCCTTGTCGTACAATTCCACCGTCATGTCGCCTTTTTCCGTCCTGATGATAGCTTTCATAATAAAAATATCGTTTTAGAGGGGCGACAAGCCTTGGTTGTGCCGTCGCCGTGATTTTTAAGCTTTTCTTTAAGAGTCTCCCTTTGGGAAATGCTTTCAAAGATAGTAATTTTTTCTATTTGCATACGTTTTTTTTGTTGAGTATATTTGCCCAAAATTGGTGTATAATGGACGAAATATTGGAGGGACGTGATCCCGAATACAAATACGGATTTACCTCCGACCTCGATATGGAGTATTTCCCCAAGGGTCTGAGCGAAGAGACCGTGCGCATGATATCCCTGCGCAAGGGCGAGCCCGAGTGGCTCCTGGAGTTCAGGCTCGCGGCCTTTGCCGTGTGGAAGAGCATGAAGATGCCCGACTGGGCCCATCTTAACGTGCCGCCCATAGATTTCGACGATATAACATATTTTGCCGCCCCCAAAAAGCGCGAGGGCAAGAGCCTCGATGATATAGACCCCGAGCTCTTGAAGACATTCGACAAACTGGGCATACCCCTCGAAGAGCAGAAGGTGCTGGCGGGTGTGGCCGTCGACGCGGTGATAGACTCGGTGTCGGTCAAGACCACCTTTCGCGACGAGTTGTCGAAAAAGGGCATAATATTCTGCTCGTTCTCAGAGGCGGTCAAGGAGTATCCAGACCTGGTGCGCAAGTATATGGCCAAGGTGGTGCCTCCGTCTGACAACTATTTCGCCGCCCTCAACTCGGCGGTATTTTCCGACGGCTCTTTCTGTTACATACCGCAGGGCGTTAGGTGCCCGATGGAGCTGTCAACCTATTTCCGCATCAACGCCGCCGGCACAGGTCAGTTCGAACGCACTCTCATTGTGGCCGACAAGGGGGCCTATGTCAGCTATCTGGAGGGTTGCACCGCCCCCATGCGCGATGAAAACCAGCTTCACGCGGCCATTGTCGAGATTATCGCCGAAGAGGATGCCGAGGTCAAGTATTCGACCGTGCAGAACTGGTATCCCGGCGATAAGGAGGGGCTGGGCGGCGTCTTCAACTTCGTGACCAAGAGAGGGTTGTGCCGCGGTGACCGTTCCCGCATATCGTGGACGCAGGTGGAGACGGGCTCGGCCATAACATGGAAATATCCAAGCTGCATACTCAAGGGCGACGACAGTTACGGCGAGTTTTATTCGGTGGCCATGACGGGCAACCGTCAGCAGGCCGACACCGGTACCAAGATGATACACATAGGCAAGCGTTCCAAAAGCCGCATAGTCTCCAAGGGCATATCGGCCGGGCGCAGCCAGAACAGCTATCGCGGCATGGTCAAGGTGATGCCCTCGGCCGAAGGTGTGCGCAACTTCTCGCAGTGTGACTCCCTTCTGATAGGGCCCGACTGCGGCGCCCACACCTTCCCCTTGATAGATGCCGCCAACAGCTCGGCGGTGATAGAGCATGAGGCCACCACATCCAAGATAGGCGAAGACCAGCTCTTCTATTGCAACCAGCGCGGCATACCCACCGAGGATGCAGTGGGCCTTATAGTCAACGGTTATGCCCGCGAGGTGCTCGACAAGCTGCCCATGGAGTTTGCCGTCGAAGCCCAAAAACTCCTTGCCATAACCCTCGAAGGAAGCGTCGGTTAGCGGTCACGGACGGTCACGGACCGCTTCTGAGAGGGCGAAGGTGAAAGGGGAGAATAGGTTTGGGAGGTGTTTGGGGGTGATGGTTTACTGAAAAAGACCACTAAAAAGGCTTGTCAGAAAAAGGCTGCTAAAAGGTTTGCCGGAAAAAGGTGGGTTGGAAAAGTGGGGCGAGAGTGATAATAAAAAGAAAACAGTATTGTTATGTTAGAGATAAAAGGATTGAAGGCCTCGGTGGAGGGCAAAGAGATATTGAAGGGCATAGACCTTAAGGTCGAGGCCGGGCAGGTGCATGCCATAATGGGGCCCAACGGTTCGGGCAAGAGCACGTTGGCCTCGGTGTTGGCCGGGCGCGACAAGTTTGAGGTGACGGGCGGCAGCGTGATGTTCGAGGGCCGTGACCTGCTGGCCATGAGTGTCGAGCAGCGGGCCTGTGAGGGGGTGTTCCTCGGCTTTCAATATCCGGTCGAGATTCCCGGCGTCAGCATGGCCAATTTCATGAAGCTGGCAGTCAACCAGAAGCGTAAATATAACGGCCAGGAGCCTCTTTCGGCGGCGGCTTTCCTTAAGATGATGAGGAGTAAGAGCGAGGTGGTCGAGATAGATGCGGCCCTCACCTCGCGCAGTGTCAACGAGGGGTTCTCGGGCGGCGAGAAGAAGCGCAACGAGATATTCCAGATGGCAATGCTCGAGCCCAAGCTCTCCATTCTCGACGAGACCGACAGCGGCCTGGACATAGACGCCCTGCGTGTGGTGGCCACGGGTGTCACAAAGCTCAAACGTCCCGATAACGCCACCATAGTGATAACGCACTATCAGCGTCTTTTGGACTATATCGTGCCCGACTTCGTGCATGTGCTTTACAAGGGACGCATCATACACACCGGCACCAAAGAGCTGGCCCTCGAGCTTGAGAGCAGGGGTTACGACTGGTTGATAAAAGATTACGACAATGAGTAAGATGGTCAGGGCGGCTCTTGCCGCAGAGCGTCGCGGTCTCTTTGTCGGGTCGCTCGCCTCTTTTGCAGAGCGTTACCCCGAGGTGGCGGCGCGCACCGGCTCAATAGTGGCCGCAGAGCTTGCCAAGAGTGTCAAGGGCGACAAGTTCAAGAGCATACCCGCGTTTTACAACAGGGAGTGGTGCGAGTGTCCCGACAAAGAGAGAGGGCTTGCCGTCTATGTGCCCGAGGGGGTGTCGGCGGGCGAGAAGATAACCATACACGTGGGTGGTGTGGGCACACGTGCCGATAAGTACAACTGCCGCAATGTCATTGTGGTTGAAGAGTGTGCCTCGGCCTTTATAGAGGTGCGTTATGCCGGCGGTCTGTGTGAGTGCGGACGTCTTGCCGAGGTGTGGCTGGGGCGCGGTGCGAGCCTGGAGACGGTGACATTCTTCGAGGGCGAAGAGTCGGAGGCGGTGATAGAGGGCACCACCATAGTGAGGTGCGATGAAGATGCCGACTATCGGTCGACGGTTGCGGCATCGGGAGTCAAGAGCTTTACCGACAACACCAAGGTGATATTGGCGGGCCGTGGGGCGCGGGCAACGGTAAACGGCGCGGCCGTGGGGCGAGGCGACTGTAAGATAGAGTGCAATACCATCATAGAGCATGCCTCTGCCGACACCTCCAGCCGTCAGCTTTTCCGTGCGGTGGCCGGCGACAGCTCGCTCGTGCGTTTTTGCGGACGCATATATGTGGCGCCGGGGGCCGACCGCATAGAGGCTTACCAGCAGAACAACAACGTGTTGCTCTCAGACCGTGCGCGGGCGGTGGCCGAACCGAGGCTCGAGATATATGCCGATGATGTCAAGTGTTCGCACGGCTCGACCGTGGGGCAGCTCTCTGAAGAGGCGCTCTTTTACATGCGTCAGAGAGGCATATCAGAGGATGAGGCCCGCAAACTGCTTGTGGACGGTTTTATAGGCGAGGTGTTCGGTATGATGGGCGATGCGGTGTTGGCCGGAAGGCTGGCCGATCGCATGAGGCTTTGATTGAACCCCACGCACGGGTGCCGGGGTGTTAAGGGGGTGTAAATGGTGGTTTCACAAGGGGATGGTGTAAGGGGGCTTCGTCAGGGTGGCTTTTCGGTAATGGGCGGGCGGTTAAGACGGTCTCTTACCGTGGGGCTGTGCCGTGGTTTTTAAAGGAGCCGCCGGCGATGGTTTTGTCTTTTGATATCTTCCGCTGAAGATAATAAAAAGTTATTGCGATGTTCGATGTAAATAAGATAAGGAGAGATTTTCCGCTGTTGGGTGCCGAGGTCTATGGCAAGCCGTTGGCATATCTCGACAACGGAGCCACCGCCCAGAAGCCCGAGGCTGTGTTGAAGGCCATGGACGACATATATCGGTGCGGCAATGCCAACATACACCGCGGCACTCACCATATGAGCAACCTTGTCACCACCCTCTATGAGGAGGCTCGGCAGAGTGTGGCCCGTTTCATAGGGGCGCCCGATCCTGCCACGGTGATATTCACCCCGGGGGCCACGGCCTCGCTCAATGCGGTGGCGGCCTCTTACGGCAGTATGGTTGTCGGCCGTGACGACGATGTGATAGTGACCTATATGGAGCATCATGCCAACATAGTGCCCTGGCAGATGTTATGCCGGCAGAAGGGTGCCCGTCTTCTGGCCGTGCCTCTTACTGCCGACGGCTCGTTGGACATGGATGCCTATTCGGACATGCTCTCCGACCGCACCCGTATTGTGGCTGTGACGCAGGCGTCGAACGTGTTGGGCACGATGCCCGACCTGCCGCGCGTGATAGAGGCGGCCCACAGGGTGGGTGCGCGCGTGGTGGTCGACGGTTGTCAGGGCGTGGTGCACGGAGGGGTCGATGTGACGGCGCTCGACTGCGATTTTTATGCCTTTTCGGGGCACAAGCTTTACGGCCCCACAGGCATAGGGGTGCTTTACGGACGTCGCGAGCTGCTTGAGCAGATGCCTCCCTATATGGGTGGCGGCGATATGGTCGATACGGTCACTTTCGAGAACACGACCTATGCCGAGTTGCCTCTGAAGTTCGAGGCCGGCACCACCGATTACATAGGAGCCATAGGCTTGGGGGCGGCGGTGCGTTATCTTGAGGGCATAGACATGAAAGCGGCCCTCGAACACGAGCAGAGCCTTACGCGTTATGCCATGGATAAGCTGTCGACGGTGGAGGGGCTTGTCATTTACGGCCCTAAGGAGCGGTGCCCCATAGTCTCGTTCAACATAGAGGGAATGCACGGCATGGATGTTGGCATGATACTCGATAAGATGGGTGTGGCCGTCCGCACGGGTACCCACTGCGCCCAGCCGCTGATGTCTTTTTACGGCACCAGAGGCATGGTCAGGGCGTCGATGGCCTTTTACAATACGCACCAGGAGATAGACAGGCTCAAAGAGGCGGTCGATCGTGCAGTCATGATGTTAAAATAGGTAATGCTATGTTTGTCGTTATAGAGGGTTTGGATGGTGCCGGTAAGTCCACGCAGGTGGCTCTTTTGCGCCGGGAGTTTGAGCGTCGCGGCATCGAGACGGAATATATGCACTTTCCGCGCTTCGACGCCTCGGTGTATGGCGAGCTGATTGCCCGTTTCCTGCGTGGCGATATGGGTGACTGGGAGAGTGTCGATCCGCAGTTGGCGGCGCTTCTTTATGCCGGTGACCGTCGGTGTGCCGCCCCGCAGATAGCCCGATGGTTGGAGCAGGGCAGGGCCGTTGTCATAGACCGTTACGTGGCCTCCAACATAGCTTACCAGTGTGCCAAAGAGAGCGACAGGGAGCGTAAACGTGCCATGCGCGAATGGATAACAGACTGCGAATATGTGCGTTACGGTATTCCAAAGCCAGATGTGACCCTGTTTCTCGACGTGCCTTTCGACTTCACCGTAAGCAGGCTTACGAGCCGGCGTCAGGGAGAGGACAGAGACTATCTCGATGGCAAAAGCGACATACACGAGGCATCTTTGTCGTTACAGGAGAGGGTAAGAGGTGAATATCTCGACCTTGCCGCCATAGATGACACCATGACGGTGGTGGAGTGCGCCGACTGCCACGGCAATATGTTGCCCGAGGCGGAGATTTTCGACAAGATATTGCGGCTTGTGTTTCGATAGATAGATTGCAGCGCTGTGATTCATGCAATGGTGACGGTGATTTTGGAAAGATTTTTCTGAAGTTTTTGAAGCTTTTGTCTCTGACGACGCCGGATGTCGAGGCGGCGATGTTGTATTGCCCCGGGTGGGGTGAAATCGTCTGGCAGGCTTATAAACAGGGGCATTGAGGGGGATATTGGCACAGGTCACTTATTGTCTTGTTTTGTTTAATTACTGTGCTGTCCGACTCACCTTGTTGTATTTTATGTTTAAATTTTGATTTCTGCTTTAAAGTATTTACCTTTACGAAACGAACGACACATGTCGAGGGCCTGATAAGGCTATTTGTATAACTTTAAAACAGATTGTATGCCTCTTAACGAGAGATTGCGAGACTTGCGTAAAGCACTCAATTACACGCAGGAGAAGATGGGGGATATTTGCGGGATAAAGAAGAGTGCATACTCCATGATTGAAAACGGGCATACGCATTTGTCCAAGCGTAATTTGCAGACGTTGCTCGACACGCTCGACGTCAACGAGACGTGGTTGCTGAGCGGCGAGGGCGACATGTTTCACTCCAAGCGTGCCATATATGAAGATGCCGACAAGATAAAGGCGGCGCGCAAGGAGATGAAAATGGTGCCTGTGTTCAGTATGGATATTGTCGGGCATGATATTACCAATGGCCGCGAGTCGGTCAACTATATTCAGAAATATCTGCCGTTTGTCGGCGCCGGGGTGGACGATGTGGCCACGGTGGTGTCGGGCAACAGCATGGCGCCTATGCTCCCTGCCGGTTCGGTGGTGTTGTTGCGGCAGGTGACGTGTTGGCAGAGCTTCATAGAGTTCGGGCAGACATATCTGATAGTGCTCAACGACGGTCGCCGCTTTGTGCGCGAGGTGCGCCGCCATGAAGACCCCGAGAAATTTACACTCCATTCCAAAAGCGAGTCGTATGAGTCGAGCGAGTTGCCCATAAGGATGATTGTCGATATGTTTCTGATAAGGGCGGTATATTACGAGATGACTGTTTAGCGGTTATTTCGTTCGGGTTGTTAAAAGCCGGTTTGGAAGTCCGTTTCCAGGCCGGCTTTGATTTTGTCTGTGATTTTGTAACGATATTTATGGTCAGATCGTAACGATCGTTACTGTAAGCATTACTTTAGGTAAGCGGGGCTAAATTGTTTGTAATTAGCCTGTTGGTGCTGTCTAACTAAAGTGATGCTTTAACTGTTCGATTGTATGGTGGCGTTATGGTTTCAGAGGCTTTTCGGGTGTGTTTTTTTGTAATTTCTTGTAAGAAGATATTTTGGACATGTTTTAGGGGGTGGTGTGTTACAGCCGATGGAGTCTGTTGCGGCGACTCTTTTAACAAAGTGTGCAGTTGAGGTCGGAGGTTGAAATTAATGCGGATTTTCGTACATTTGCGGTGTAAGACCTTTAGGATATGAAACGGTTGTTTTTATTTGTGTCGCTTGCGTTGGCAGGGTGCGGGCATGACCAGGGGGTGGTTTGCGGCGAGCCTTTGACCACTATATCGCATGCCAGGGGTTTCACGCTCGAAGGGTTTGACGGTTACACCGTTGCCCGTGTGCGTAACCCGTGGGATACTGCGCGCATACTTCACACCTATATATTGATACCGCGAGACTCTGTCGTGCCGGACGATATTCCCTCAGGAGATATTGTGCGTGTGCCGGTTGGGAGGGCGGTGCTCTCGAGCGGGGTGCATTGTGCGTTGGCGGAGGCTTTGGGGTGTGCCGGTGCGGTGCGCGGGGTGTGCGACCCCGGCTATGTGTCGCTGCCTTTCGTGCGTGAGGGTGTGGCTTCGGGCACGATAGCCGATGTGGGCAAAGCCTCGCAGCCGGACATAGAGCGGCTTCTGGACTTGCAGGCCGATATCATAGTCATGTCGCCATTCGGCGGAGGCGGTTACGGCTCCTTGGATAAGGCGGGGGTGCCGGTGGTGGAGTGCGCCTCTTACATGGAGTCTGAGCCGTTGGGGCAGAGCGAGTGGATTAAGTTTCACGCCGCCTTTTACGGTCGTCTTGACGTGGCCGACTCGCTGTTTGAGTCTATGCGCGAGCGTTACGACTCGGTGGCGTCGCTTGCGGCGTCATATGGCGAGCGTCCCGTGGTGCTGTCGGAGCGTCGCACGGGTCAGGTGTGGTATGTCCCGGGGGGTGGAAGCTATGCCGCCGCCCTGTATCGTGATGCCGCAACCGATTATCCGTGGAGTGACGACACATCTGCCGGCTCGTTGTCGTTGAGTTTCGAGCAGGTGGCCCAACGTGCCTCCGATGCCGACGTGTGGTTTATACGATATCACGACCCGGCGGCCGACCTGACATACGGGCGACTTGGAGAGGAGTATGAATTGTATTCCCTGTTTCGTCCGTTCGTCGAGCGTCGCATATTTGCATGCAACACGGCTCGGGTGCCATATTACGAGACGGCCATACTGAATCCCGACAAGGTGTTGTCTGACATCGTCACGATAGCGCATTCGGATGGCGGGCCGTTGTTTTATTACTCTCCCATGAAGCGGTGACATGAGGGTTTCGGTTATATACATAACAGTGTCGGCGGCCATTGTGGCGTTGGTGGCCTTGAACCTTGCCGCAGGATCGGTGGAGATACCTCTCTCGCAGGTGTGGGCGTCGCTTACGGGTGGAGATGTCGAGAGCCGGGTGTGGCACACCATTGTGGTGCGGTCGCGTCTGCCTCAGGCTTTGACCGCGCTTATGGCGGGGGCTTCGTTGGCGTGTTGCGGCCTTTTGTTGCAGACGCTGTTTGCCAATCCGTTGGCCGATCCTGCCATATTGGGAGTCAGCTCGGGGGCCTCGTTGGGGGTTGCCTTGGTGATGTTCGCATGGGGAGGTGCTGTCGGCACGGCGGCATCGACGCTGACGGTGGTGGGAGGCGCCTTTGTGGGGGCGTTGGCGGTGTTGGCCGTGATAATAGCCTTTGCATCGACCGTAAGGAGCGGTGTCATGTTGCTGGTGGTGGGTTTGATGGTCGGTTATATGGCCTCGTCGGCGGTGTCGTTGTTGAGCTTCATGGGGGCGGCCGACAGTGTCAAGATGTTTGCTGTGTGGGGCATGGGCGACTTCAGCAGCGTATCTCTGTCGCGTCTGCCATGGTTTGCCGTAATGACGGCGGCGGGGCTCTTATGGAGTCTGATGTTGATGAAGCCCTTGAATGCCATGCTGTTGGGTGAGCGTTATTGCCGTAACTTAGGCGTGGGTTTGGGACGCATGAGGGTGGCGGTGTTGCTTCTGACGGGGGGGCTCACGGCGGTGGTGACGGCCTTTTGCGGGCCTGTGTCGTTTCTGGGGTTGGCGGTGCCTCATGTGGCCAGACTGGCGACGGGAAGTTCCAACCATCAGGTGCTAATGCCGTTGGTTATGATGATGGGGGCGGCGGCGGCCCTTTTATGCAACCTTATGACCGTGACGTTGGATGCCTCGGGGGTGTTGCCTTTGAATGTGGTGACACCGCTGTTGGGGGCGCCCGTGATAATATATGTGATTGTCAACAAACGTAAGATACCCTATTTCAATTGATGGATTTGTCTGATAAACACCCTGTTGTGGAGTGCCGTGGTCTGGCTTTGGGTTATGACCGCTCGGTGCCTCTGTATCGTGGTCTCGATCTTGAGTTGAGGCGCGGTGAGGTGGTCTCTCTGTTGGGGGTGAACGGCTCGGGCAAGTCGACCCTTATAAAGACGCTTTGCGGATTTATGGCTCCTGCGGGGGGTGAGGTGGTGATAGAGGGGCGGCCTGTCTCCTGTTATTCGCGGGCGGAGCTGGCGCGCATAATAGGGGTGGTGCTTACCGACAGGAGTGTTGACGGCGGACTGACCGTTTACGACACTGTCGCCTTGGGGCGTTATCAGTACACCGATTTTTTCGGTCGTCTGTCAGATGATGACCGTGCCGTGATAGAAGAGGCTCTCGACGAGGTGGGCATCGCATCCAAGCGCGACTGTTACATAGCCCGCATGAGTGACGGCGAACGTCAGAAGGTGTTTATAGCCAAGGCATTGGCCCAAGATTGTCCTGTGATAGTGCTTGACGAGCCGACAGCTTTCCTTGATGCCAGGGCCAAGATAGGCACCATGAAGATGTTGGGCGATATAGCTCGCAATAGTGGTCGTGCCATACTCTTGTCGACTCACGACCTGTCGTTGGCCGTGCGTTTCAGCGACAGGTTGTGGGTGCTCGATCCCGAGGCAGGCATGTTGTGCGGGTCGGTCGATGAGGTATTGCAACGTGGCGGGCTCAGGTGCATTGTGGGTGATGAGGAGCTGTTTTAGCCATTCTGTTGTGGCGGTGTGTGGTTTTAGGGGTGACTTTTAAAGAGGATGGCTTTTGTGGGATGCGGTTTTGAGGAGTGATTTTGAAATGGGTGGTTTTTAAGACATGTAATAGTGCGGTCCGTTTTGCTTGATGGCAGAACGGACCGCACTGTTTTGTATGTTGTTTTCAGCGTTTTTACTCTGTCTCGCGTTCCAGCACCAGGGCGGCGCGGTTGATGTTGTAAATCTTGATATAGGGGCGGTCGTTGGCGTCGCGCGACGAGAAGAAACGCTGCCCTTCGCTTATGCGTCCGAAGCCGCCGAAGCGTGTGTCGTCGGAGTTGAGCACTATGCGGTATGTGCCGTCGCAGGGTACCGGCACCTCATAGTCGGGAACGGAGCGTTCGGGGTGGAAGTTGAAGACGAAGAGCAGGTTGTGGTGGCTGTATGCCAGCGTCTTGCATCCCACATCGGCCTTGTGGAGCCATGAGTAATCATTGGCCAGGAGGTCGTGTTTCCTTATCAGCTCTATCATGGCTTTGTCGAAATTTTCCAGATCGCCGTACATGAGGTTGGCATCGTGCACGAGCGACCATTGGCGCCGTGCATGCTCATAGCTGAAGTTGTTGCCCTCGCGCGGGAAGTCTATCCATTCGGGGTGGCCGAACTCGTTGCCCATGAAGCATAGATAGCCCTGGGCGGTGACAGTGGCTGTGATAAGGCGTATCATCTTGTGGAGGGCGATGCCCCTGTCGACGCTGAGGTTGTGGTGGCCGCGGTGCATCGAATAATACATCTCCTTATCCATGAGGCGGAAAGCGATCGTCTTGTCGCCCACCATGGCCTGGTCGTGCGACTCGGCGTATGATATGGTCTTGACCCATGGAAGCCTGTTGGAGAGCGAGTGCCACATCTCGAATATGTCCCAGTCGTCGTCGGGTACATCTTCCAGCAGCTTGATCCAGTAATCGGGGGTGGCCATGGCAAGCCGGTAATCGAATCCCGTGCCTCCCTCTCCGGTTGGCACCGTCATGCCCGGCATGCCGCTGACATCTTCGGCGATGGTGATGGCCGAGGGGTTGAGCTTGTGTATAAGTTCATTGGCCAGTGACAGATAGCATATCGCATCTTCATTGACGCCGTCGCCGAAGAAGCTGTCGTAACTGCCGAAGTCGATGTATCCGTGGTGGTGGTATATCATGGAGGTGACGCCGTCGAAGCGGAAGCCGTCGAAGTGGTACTCCTCCATCCAGTATTTGATGTTGGAGAGCAGGAAGTGTTCCACCTCGCTCTTGCCGTAATCGAAGTTCATGGAGTCCCAATAGGGTTGGCGGCCCGCCTCGCCCGCGGGGCTATAGTGGTGGTCGGTGCCGTCGAGGCCGTTAAGCCCTTCGTTGAAGTTTTTGATGTAATGGGAGTGTACAAGGTCCATGACAACGGCGATGCCCTCTTTGTGCGCCTCTCGTATAAGCGTCTTGAGCTCTTCGGGGGTGCCGAAGCGTGACGAGGGGGCGAAGAGGTTGGAGACATGATAACCGAAGCTGCCATAGTATGGGTGTTCGGCGATGGCCATGAGTTGTATGGTGTTGTAACCAAGCTCTTTGATGCGAGGTATGATGTCGCGGGTAAACTGACGGTAAAGTCCCACCCGTTCCTGCTCTTGCGCCATGCCCACATGGCATTCGTATATCAGCGGCGAGCCTATCGCTGACATGTCGAACCTGTCGCCCTGCCAGTCGAACGGCTCGCCAACCCACACCTGGGCAGAGAAATCGTGAGTCAGAGGCTCTTCTATCGCCCGCATGGTGTATGCCGGCAGTCGCTCGTGCCATCCGTTGTCGCCGTCGACACCTATCTTATAGCGCACCCCGTGTTTTATGCGGTCGCCCCATTCGCTGTCAGGGAAGAAGCGTGACCACACACCCCGTTCGTCGCGGCTGAGGGGAAGTTCGTCGTGGCGCCATTCGTTGAAGTCGCCGAAGATGCTTACATAGTGCGCTCCCGGGGCCCACTCTCTGAACCACCACCCGCCGGCCGTATCGTCGTGGGTAAGTCCGAAATATTTGTGTCCGTTGGCATAGTCGACAATGCTGCCAGCCCCTTGTTCTATCTCGGCAAGGCGGTTTGTGAATCGCTCGTGGCGCCATATTATCTTGTCCGCAACAGGCTGCAACCAGCCGTCGCGCTCTATGATGGGAAGGGTGGTGTTCATAACTTTTACATTTTGATTTTCGATAAATATACGAAAAATTTTTATGCCTTGTTACCGCATAAGCGAAAAAACTCGCCGGCAGCGGCGTTTATATTGCGGGTACTGCAGTTTTGATTTGCGGGCACTGCCGTTTTGGTTTGTGGACACTGCCGTTTTGGTTTGCGGGAACTGCCTCCGGCGGCCCTTCCGGGGGAGGGGTCACGGACCCCGGTTTGAGAATATCGAGGAACAACTAAGAATAAAAACGGCTATATGTAATAAAGATTACGCAGTCTTAGGACGTGCGAATCTTTATTACATATAGCCGTTTTTAGCCCTGAGGCTGAGTGCCTGAAAGAATCTCAACAGGGGCATGACCGCTCGACGGAAAGAATGCGGGTAAAGCAATACAGAAAACAAAGCGGAAGTCCCGAAACAAAACATCAGCGCAGCAACAAAACACAATGCCCCGCCAAGCGAGATGGTGGGCCGACCTGCGGTCGGCCTCATGGGGCGCGGATTCGGGGTCGAGAGTGTGGAGGATGTGACTTTGGCGTGAAGT
>CAMRVW010000010.1 GCA_947054185.1 uncultured Rikenellaceae bacterium
TGTCGAAACACATTTATGACATATCTGTACTTTATCCTTAGTTTGTCCTCAATATTCTCAAACCGGGGTCCGTGACCCCTCCCCCGGAAGGGCCGCCGGAGGCAGTTTCAGCAATACAAAAACGGCAGTTCCGGCAACCATAAAGTCAAAATAAATTGCAACCCGACCGAAAAAAACTTATCTTTGTAAAAAATGTTACCGTCATGAAGATTGCAATCTGCCAGATAAACCCCACCGTCGGCGACATCGCCGCCAACCGCGACAAAATCGCCGACAATATAACATCGGCATCGCTCAAAGGAGCCGATCTTGTCCTTTTCGGCGAGCTGTCACTCTCGGGCACACCGCTTTACGACTTAGCAGCGCACCCCGATTTCACCGACCGTTGCCAGTCGGCCATCTCAGACATATCGGAGTCGGAAAACGACTGCATGTCCATAATAGGCCTGCCCATACGCCAAGACGACGACCTCTTCAACTCTGTGAGCCTGCTCTCCGGCGGTCAAGAGGTGGCGCGATTCTTCAAAGCCATGCCCGTCAGCCGCGACGAACTGCCCTATTTCGCCGGCATCGACTCACCCGAGTTTGGCGACGACGACAACGATAACGGCGAACAACTGCCTGCCAACATCATTAACTGCAAAGATGTCAGAATATTGATCGCCATAGGTGACGACATCCAATACCTATCGTCGCTCGACTGCTTCTCCTCCAAGGCAGAGCGCCCCGACCTCATAATACACCTTAACGCCAAACGTTTCGCCCGCAACATAATAGAAGAGGACGCCGAAAGTTACTCGACATTGGCCCGCGAGCTCTCCACCCCCGTCATATCGTGCGGCATCACCGGAGGGTCGGTCGACACCATATTCCACGGCGGCTCCGCCATTTTCGACAAAAAAGGTGATTTGCTTCTCAGAATAAGCAACTTTACCGAAGGCATGGCCATCGTCGATTTCACCCCCGACAAAGGATTCACCGGCCTCGACGGCAAACCTATAGACAAGAAACCATTGCCTGCGGCGAGCAAAAGTGCCTCCACACGCCACACCTATAAAGCGCTGGTTATGGCGCTGAAAGATTATTTCACCAAAAACGGTTTCAAACGCACCACCATAGGGCTCTCCGGCGGCATTGACTCTGCCGTGGTGGCTGCCATCGCCGCCGATGCCCTCGGCCATCAATGCGTCACAGGCATAACAATGCCCTCGCGTTACTCCTCCGACGGTTCGGTGACCGACTCGCTGCAACTGGCTGCCAACCTGGGGCTGACATGCCACGAGCTGCCCATAGAGAGCATCTATTCCGCCGCCTTGGAAACGCTCTCCCCCATCTTCGGCGACTCGCCATTCTCGGTGGCCGAAGAGAACCTTCAATCGCGCATACGCGGCACCCTGCTAATGGCCGTGGCCAACAAGTTCGACACTCTTGTGCTCAACACCTCAAACAAAAGCGAGGCCGCCATGGGTTACGGCACCCTTTACGGCGACACCAGCGGTGCACTGTCACTCCTGGGCGACGTCTATAAGACAGAAGTTTACGACCTTGCCGAATATATAAACCGCAACGGAGAGATCATACCTTTGTCTATAATAAACAAAGCACCGTCTGCCGAGCTGCGTGAAAACCAGAAAGACAGCGACACCCTGCCCGAATACGGTCTGCTCGACTCAATATTATACCGACTGATAGAGGAAAACATGCCGCCGATGGAGTGCGCGATAGAGTGTAACACCTCTATCGACACGGTGGTGTGGGTTGCCCGCATGCTCAAACTCAACGAATACAAACGCTGGCAGATGCCGCCCATCGTATCGGTTTCACGCACAACACTTACACGAGACAGGCGCATGCCACTGATTGCCAAATACTGACACAACCAATAACAACATCAAAATGACCATCATAGAACATGAAGGCACCGTCGTGGAGGCAGACAATCAACGCGTAAAGGTTGAGGTACTGACCCAATCGGCCTGTGCGGGATGCCATGCCAAAGGACAGTGCGTCAGCTCGCTCGACAACGCCGTAAAGATCATAGAGGCCACCCGTCCCAAAGGCATGTCCGTCGCTCCGGGCGACAGGGTCAAACTCTCCATATCGAGAAATTCGGCCGTCTTTGCCCTTGTCATGTGTTACGTCGTACCGTTCGTCGTATGCCTCTCAGCATTAGTCACGGCAACCGTTTGCCGACTGCCGGAAAATGTCGCCGCACTAATTTCTTTGGGGTGCGTGGTGATATATTTGGTTATTTTGTTTATCTTTAGAGGCCGAATTTCACAAAAAATAGATATTAAAATCAATTCATTATAGATACTAAATGAACGAAACGTTGATTTATACCGTACTGACACTCTGCAGTTTGGGTGTCCTGGCCGCAATAGCGCTCTTCTTTGTGGCCAAGAAATTTCAGGTGTGGGAAGACCCCCGTATAGACGATGTGGAGAAGATGCTTCCCGGCGCCAATTGCGGCGGATGCGGCTTCCCCGGCTGCCGTGGTTTGGCAACGGCTCTTGTAAAGGCCGACACCATGGAGGGACTGGCATGCCCTGTGGGAGGTGCCGAGACCATGAAGTCCATTGCCGAATATCTCGGTCGCGTGGCCGAAGAGAAAGAGCCTGAGGTGGCCGTGGTAAGATGTTCGGGCAGCTGCTCGGTGCGTCCCAAGACCAACCTTTACGACGGTGCACAAAGCTGCGCTGTCGCCTCATCGCTTTACGCCGGCCAGACAGGATGTTCGTTCGGCTGCATCGGCTTTGGCGACTGCGTGTCGGTATGCGCATTCGGTGCCCTGTCCATGGACCCCCGGACAGGCCTGCCAGTTGTCGACGACGAAAAATGTACCGCCTGCGGCAAGTGCGTCAAGGCGTGTCCCAAAATGATAATAGAGCTTCGCAAAAAGGGTCCCAAGTCACGTCGCGTGTTCGTGTCGTGTGTCAATAAAGACAAGGGCGGCATAACACGCAAGGCATGCTCTGTGGGTTGCATCGGCTGCGGCAAGTGCGTCAAGACATGTCCGTTCGAGGCCATCACCCTTGCCGACAACCTCGCTTACATCGACCCGCAGAAATGCCGTCTGTGCCGTAAGTGCGTGGCCGAGTGCCCCACCGGCGCCATAAACGAGATAGGCTTCCCGGCGCGTCCGCCCAAAACGGAGGCTCCCGAAACCAAATAATCAACACTTCCATCCCCTCTAAACCATCGGGGAGCAATAATTACAAGTATGTTAAAGACATTCAAAATAGGCGGAATACACCCCCACGACAATAAGATCAGCAAAGGCACACCCATAGAGGTGATGCCTCTGCCCGAAAAGGTGGTCATACCTCTGAGCCAGCACATAGGTGCACCGGCACAACCCTGTGTTGCCAAGGGCGACAAGGTCAAGGTTGGCGACCTGATAGGCACGGCTAACGGATTCGTGTCGGCCAACATACACTCGTCTGTCAGCGGCACCGTCACGGCCGTGGACGCCCAGCCCGACGCCTCGGGTGTGCGCAAGCCCTCCGTTACCATAGAGGTTGAGGGTGACCTGTGGAACGAGCACATCATGCGCGAGGCCACTGAGCTGCCCGACCTTGACGCCAAAGGCATAATAGACGCCATTGCAGCGGCAGGTGTTGTCGGCATGGGTGGTGCCACATTCCCCACACAGGTCAAGCTGTCGGTACCGCCGGGCAAGAAAGCGGAGTTTCTTATCATAAACGGTGTGGAATGCGAGCCTTACCTCACCGCCGACCATCGCGTCATGCTTGAACGCCCCGATGAGCTCATAGCAGGCGTGGAACTGCTTTGCAGAGCCTTGCAGGTGACACAGGCCTTTATCGGCATCGAAAACAACAAACCCGACGCCATCAAACTGCTGAGCCAAAAGGCAGCAGCCCACAACGGCGCATCCATAAAGGTCGTGCCCCTCAAAGTGCAATACCCGCAAGGTGGTGAAAAACAGCTTATAGATGCTGTCACAGGCCGTCAGGTGCCCTCAGGCGCACTCCCCATAGACACGGGCGCAGTGGTACAGAACGCCGGTACGGCACTGGCCGTCTATGAGGCGGTTGTCAAACGCAAACCCCTCTTCGAGCGTATCATCACCGTAACGGGCAAGCCTCTGTCAACGCCACGCAACCTGCTGGTGCGCATCGGTACCCCCATACGCTCACTGATAGACTATTGCGGCGGCATGACCGACAACGTCGGCAAGGTTATCGGCGGCGGCCCCATGATGGGACGTGCGGCATGCAACCTCGACGCCGGAGTGACCAAAGGATCGTCCGGCATACTGCTCATGGACGACAAAGAGGCCTCACGCGGCACTCAAGGGCCATGCATCCGTTGCGCCAAATGTGTGTCGGCATGCCCCATGGGTCTGGAGCCATACCTTATAAACGTCATGGCCAAGAAAGGCATGATGGCAGAGACAGAGAAATTGCACCCCTATGACTGTATCGAGTGCGGCTCTTGCTCATACACCTGCCCCGCCCACATACCCCTGCTCGATTACATCAGACTGGCCAAAGGTGAGGTGATGAAGATAATGCGGGCACGAAAAAGCTGACACTGAAGCCTCACGTGCTGCTGCCATACCGCACATCTGTAAACCGGCAAAAAAGCCGGCCCGGCATCACGGTTCAGCCTTGCCATCGGGTTAAAACAGAGCACACCTCCGTGACATTCAGGCAGCTTTAGGCAAGCGACGGCCTTGACAAAGCTTCGACACGGTTATTTGTGAAAAAATAAAGAGTAAATATAATGGAGAAAAAATTGATTGTATCACCCTCGCCCCACATCCATTCGGGCAACTCGACACAGAGGCTTATGTGGGATGTGATAATCGCGCTGATACCCGCGTTTATCGTGTCGGTGGTATTTTACGGTCTTAATGCCGTGACTGTCACCGCCATATCCATCGTGACATGTCTGTTGACGGAATATGTCATAACCCGCTTTTTGCTGGGTCGTAAGAGCACCCTGAGCGATTATTCGGCGGCACTCACCGGCTTTTTGCTGGCCTTCAACCTCCCCCCGACTATTCCCTGGTGGATCGTTGTCATAGGTGCGGTGGTATCTATCGGCGTCGGTAAGATGTCATTCGGAGGCCTCGGTCGCAACCCTTTCAACCCCGCATTGGTGGGCCGCGTATTCCTGCTCATATCGTTCCCCATGCAGATGGCCACGTTCGTGTCGCCTTCGTCGCTTGACGCCACCTCAGGCGCCACTCCTTTGGCCATTGTCAAGGCAGCGGCCAAGAATCACGAAAACATCTCCGACCTTATGACCCACTTCTCATACTCCGACATGCTTGTGGGTAACATGCCGGGCTCATTAGGTGAGGTGGCGGCACTTGCGCTCATATTCGGATTCATATACCTGCTCATACGACGTGTAATCACCTGGCACATACCTGTATATGTTATAGGCACCATGGTTGTCTTCAGCGGCATACTATGGCTTGTCGACCCCTCTCACTTTGCCGACCCTCTGTTTCACGTGCTGACAGGCGGAGCGTTGCTCGGCGCCATATTCATGGCCACCGACTATGTGACATCACCCATGACCAAGGGAGGCATGCTCTTTTACGGTATAGGCATAGGTGTGATAACCATACTGATACGCACATGGGGCGCATATCCTGAAGGTGTCTCGTTCGCCATACTGATAATGAACGCCACAGTGCCCCTCATCAACAAATACTCGCATCCCAAACGCTTCGGCAAGGTTGTAACTAAAAAAGCATAAGATTTATGAAATCGTCATTGAGAAATATGGTGTCGGTCTTGTTACTGATAGCATTGGTGTGCGCTGCCGCCATAGGCTGGGTGTACGAGCTGACCAAAGACCCTATAGAAGAGGCCAAAGCGGCCAAAACCAAGGCAGCCCTGTCGGAGGTGTTGCCTGCCTTTGAGTCGGTGAGCACACCGGAAGAGAGAGCGGTTGACGGCGACAAGATAAAGATATACAAGGCAACCTCTAAAAACGCCACTGTGGGATATGCCATAGAGACCTTCTCAAACAAGGGCTTCGGCGGCAAGATGAAGATCATGGTTGGCTTCAAACCCGACGGTACCATCTGTGGCACATCGGTCATATCGCACTCGGAGACCCCGGGTCTGGGCGACAAGATAGACAAAAGCAAGTCTGACTTCTCAAAGCAGTTCGACGGCAAACACCCGCACACCTTCCGCCTTGGTATCAAGAAGAACGGGGAGGGTGATGTCGACGCCATAACGGCATCGACCATATCGTCGACAGCCTTTACTGATGCGGTAAAGAGAGCCTATGAACAGTTGCAAGCATACATGGAGGACTAACAAATGACCAACTTTCAAATATTTACCAAAGGTTTCGTCAAAGAAAACCCCACCTTTGCCCTGCTGCTGGGCATGTGTCCGACCTTAGGCACCACCACCTCGTCTATAAACGGCATGAGCATGGGTCTGGCCACCATGTTCGTATTGGTGTTGTCAAACATAGCCATATCGCTGGTCAAGAACGTGATACCCGACAAAGTGCGCATACCCGCCTTTATCGTCATCATAGCCACATTGGTCACGCTGTTGCAACTGTTCATGGAGGCCTATGTGCCGGCCATTTACGCCACCCTGGGCGTGTTCATACCCCTTATTGTGGTCAACTGCATAATATTGGGACGCGCCGAGGCTTTCGCATCTAAGAACAGCGTATTCAAATCGGCACTCGACGGTGCCGGCATCGGCCTCGGCTTCACCCTGTCACTGACACTTTTGGGCACGGTGCGCGAGTTTTTGGGCAGTGCATCGGTGTTCGGCCACAAGATAGAGGCGTTGCAACCATACGGCATGATCATATTCGTGCTGGCTCCCGGCGCATTCATCGCGTTGTGTTATATCATGGTATTGTTCAATAAAGCGACCGCTAAAATCAGATAGTTCGATATGGAATACTTCTCAATAATAATAGTCTCGATATTTGTAAACAATATCGTTCTGGCGCAGTTCCTCGGAATATGCCCCTTTCTCGGAGTGTCGACAAAGGTTGGCACCTCGTTAGGCATGGGTGCTGCCGTTACATTTGTCATGGCAATATCGTCGGTGGTGGTTTACCTGCTGCAATATTATGTACTCAACCCCCTGAATATAGGGTTCTTGCAGACCATAGCATTCATACTTGTGATTGCAGCCCTTGTGCAGATGGTCGAGATCATACTCAAGAAAATGAGCCCCTCGCTCTATCAGGCATTAGGCATATTCCTGCCCCTTATCACAACCAACTGCGCCGTGCTCGGTGTGGCTATCTTACTGGTACAGAAAGAGTATAACCTCTTGCAGTCGTTCACTTTCGCCGTATCGACAGCCGTTGGTTTCACCCTTGCATTGGTGCTCTTCGCAGGTCTGCGCGAACGTCTCGAGCTGGCCGATGTGCCCAAGGCGATGAAAGGCATACCCGTGGCATTGCTCACCGCAGGCATACTGGCCATGGCTTTTATGGGATTTTCAGGGCTTGTGAAGGCTTAAATTTTCATCATACAACTAAAAAAGCGTCTGCTAAGTTAAGCAGACGCTTTTTTTATGAAGTACTAAAATCCCCCCTGTTAGAAACAATACAACCAACACCATGTCATGCGGCACAAAAACGCGATGCGCAAAACCATCGCCCCGACGTTTGAAAACCAAGCGGCCAGGGCCATAAAAACATCTCACGGAACCCTTGCTCCAAAAATATCGCCCCCGCTTATTTCACCTGCTTGCAACGGTACGACGCTCTGTACGCCCCCTTCTCCATCTTGTGCAGCCTGTTCTTTATCAGTGTCTTACGCAGCGGCGCCAGCCTATCGGTAAAGACATTGCCGTTAAGATGGTCAAACTCGTGCTGAAACACGCGCGCCTTTATTCCGTCAAGCTGTTCTATGTGCTCTTTGAACTCTTCGTCGAAATAACGCACCCTTATCTTTGCCGGACGAACCACATCCTCACGGATACCGGGCAGACTCAAACAACCCTCGTTAAATAGCCACGTCTCCTCTGAACTCTCTATTATCTCGGGATTGATAAAAGCCCTGCAAAACCCCTTTCCCTCGGGGTAATCGTCGCTGAAAGGGTCGGTGTCTATCACGAAGATGCGCACAGACCGCCCTATCTGCGGCGCTGCCAGGCCGACACCGTCACTGTCATACATGGTTTCGAACATGTCGGCGACAAACTGCTTCAAGTCGGGATAATCGGGCGTCACCTCCTCGGCCACCCTTTTCAACACGGACGAACCGTAAATATAGATCGGATAAATCATATCTTAAAAGTCTCGTTAAAAATCAAACCTAAATCACCCCCATAAATAACCTTCCCTGTCAACCTGTTATTGCCCCGCCCTCATAGCTCTGCTGTCAAGAAACGACTGCAATATTATTGCGGCACTTACCATGTCGACCACCCCCGACTTGTTGTTACGCTGCCGGCGTGTGGCTCCTGCGGCAATCATAGACTGCATAGCCATCTTGGTTGTGAAACGTTCGTCGTGATATACCACCTCGACACCCGGTAACTCGCCCTTAAGACGCTCGACAAAGAGGGATATGCCGGCAAAGCTGTCGGAATATTCTCCCTTGACGGTGCGAGGCAACCCCACAACTATGGTCTCGACATCGTTGACGGCCACATAATCTTTTATGAAAGAGATAAGGCGCGAAGTATCGACGGTGGTAAGCCCGCCCGCAATGATCTGCAACGGATCGGTCACCGCCAGCCCCGTACGTTTCCTGCCGTAATCGACAGCTAAAATTCTTGCCACAAAGTTACTTTTTTTGCACAAAGATAACTATCTTTGTCAAATATATGCACGAATTTTTCAAGTCATGACTCAAGAGGAACTTTTCAAAAAACTGATAGCTCACTGCAAAGAGTACGGATTTATCTTCCCGTCAAGCGAGATATACGACGGTCTTAGCGCCGTTTACGATTACGGGCAACTCGGTGTCGAGCTTAAAAACAACATCAAACGATACTGGTGGGAAGCCATGGTGCGCCTGGGCGAAAACATCGTGGGCATAGACGCCGCCATCTTCATGCACCCGCGCGTGTGGGAGGCATCGGGTCATGTGGGTGCCTTCAACGACCCTCTGATAGACAACAAAGACTCTAAAAAACGTTATCGCGCCGATGTTCTCATAGAAGATTGGATCGCCAAGCAGGACGAAAAGATAGACAAAGAGGTTGCCAAGGCGCGCAAACGTTTCGGCGACAGCTTCGACGAGCCTCTCTTCAGACAGACCAACGGCCGCATATTGGAGATAACCGAAAAGCGCGACAGGGCCAATGCCCGAATGGTTGCCGCCCTTACTGAAGGTAACCTTGTCGCCCTCAAAGAGCTGATAGAAGACCTCGAGATAGCATGCCCCATATCGGGCACTAAAAACTGGACCGACGTACGCCAGTTCAACCTCATGTTCGAGACCAAGATAGGCTCTGTCGGCGACAATGCCTCCACTGTCTATCTGCGTCCGGAGACGGCTCAGGGCATATTCGTCAACTTCCTCAACGTGCAAAAGAGCGGTCGCATGAAGATACCCTTCGGTATCGCCCAGATAGGCAAGGCTTTCCGCAACGAGATAGTGGCCCGCCAGTTCATCTTCCGTATGCGCGAGTTCGAACAGATGGAGATGCAGTTCTTCGTTCGTCCCGGTGAGGAGATGAAATGGTTCGATTACTGGAAAAACTTCCGCATGCGCTGGCACCGCACACTCGGTTTCGGCGATAACATGTACCGCTTCCACGACCACGAGAAGCTGGCCCATTACGCCAACGCCGCCACCGACATAGAGTTCAACTTCCCGTTCGGCTTCAAAGAGGTGGAGGGCATACACTCGCGCACCGATTTCGACCTGTCTAACCACGCCAAATTCTCAGGCCGCAAAATACAATATTTCGACCCCGAGACAGGCGAGAGTTACACCCCATACGTCATAGAGACCTCTATCGGCGTTGACCGCATGGTGCTTCAGGTGCTCTCGGCCTCATACCACGAAGAACAGCTCGACAACGACAGCCGCACCGTCCTGCGAATACCCGCACCGCTGGCTCCCGTCAAGGCGGCCATACTGCCCCTGGTCAAGAAAGACGGCCTGCCAGAGATGGCCCGCCGCATCATCGACGACCTCAAATTCGACTTCAATGTCGCTTATGACGAGAAAGACAGCATCGGCAAACGCTATCGCCGCAATGACGCTATAGGCACACCGTTCTGCATAACCGTCGACCACCGGAGCCTCGATGACGGCACCGTCACGATACGTCACCGCGACACCATGGAGCAACAACGTGTCCCGACCGACAGGCTGCATGCCATCGTCGAGAAAGAGACCGGCTTCAGAAAGCTGTTCAAAGATATCGTCACAGAGGCCTGATCGACGGCAAGACCTAAAAAAATCCTGTCCCGCGCAATGCTGCGAGACAGGATTTTTTTATTATCCTTCTAACCCGAACACATCTTACCCCCGGGTAATTTTCCCATCAAAATATCAGAACGGGGTCCGTACCACTCACCCTAAAGTGCCGTCGGAGGCAGTTCCCGCAAACCTTTAAGCGCCGCCCCCATCATGCCAACACCATGGCCACGAACTGCACACCCAATATCAGCAACACCATCGCCACCGGATACACTGTCGCATAAGCCACCGAAGGCGCGGGGCTGTCGGTCATGGAGTCGGCAGCGGCAAGACCCGGCGTACTGGTCATACCTCCCGTTATGGTGCCGAGCAGATCGAGCATGTTGACCTTGAAAAACCTCACACCCACAAATGCGGCCGCGGCCATGGGCAGGAATGTCACCAAAACACCCGCTGCAAAAAGACTCCATCCGCTGTCGACTATGGTGCTCACCAGGCTTGTGCCGGCAGAAGTGCCCACCCCGGCAAGAAACAGAAGCAATCCCAACTGACGAAGCAACTGATTGGCCGAAAACGACATAGACCACACCACAGGCCCCGTCTTACCCCTTGCACTCAACAACAGGGCCATAAGAAGCACACCGCCTGTGAGTCCGAACGAAAAGGTGAACGAGTCACCGAACGATAGTGTTATCTTACCGAAAAGTACGCCCAACACAATGCCGAGGGCTATGGGGAAGAAGTCGGTGTCAGACAGTTTCTTGGCGTCATTGCCTATAAGTTTGACAAGCTCTTGAAGCTCGCGTTTCCCTCCGACTATGGTCAGCTTGTCGCCCCATTTAAGCTGCAAATCGGGCGTCGGTGTAAGATCGATGCCGGCACGATACACCCTCGTGACGGTACAATTGAAGTTAGACGGTATGTCGAGCGATGCCAACCGCACGTTTACCAACGACTTGTTAGACACTATCGCCGTCACCAGATCGAGACTCTCGCCCAATGGCAGATCCTCCATCACCCTGCCGCCAACCAACTGCTCGAGCTTGTCCAACGAAGCCTCTGTTCCCACAGCCTTGATAAGGTCGCCATCCTCCAACACCCGGCTCCCCGTGGGCAACAGATACTCATCGCCATGCTTTATGCGGGATATTACCGCCCCTGTCACCACACGCAGACTCAGGTCGGCGATGGAGCGACCGATGACCGCCACCCGCTCCACCCGGCAGGTGCGTGTGCCTATGACAGGATATTCCTCTTTCACCGTGGCCGCCATCTTGCCCTCCAACGCCTCTATATCGACCTTGCAAAGACGAGGCAACAACTTTACGAACAATATCACGCCGATGACACCGAAAGGATAGGCGATACCGTAAGCCACGGCCGTCTGGTCGCCCGCAATCTCTTTTGCCGTGGCCAGACCGGGAGTGCTCGTAAGGGCGCCCGTGAGTATGCCCACCGTCTCGGCCTGACTGAGCCCGAACACCGTGCGCATGGCCAGAGCCGAAAGCACTGCGACAGCCACTATCACAACCGATATCACCACCAACGACTGCCCCTTGGTGCGAAACGAACGGAAAAAGCCCGGGCCGGCCTGTATGCCTATGGTGAATATGAAGAGCACCATGCCGAAGTCGCTCAACGCACCGGGTATCACCACTCCAAAATGCCCGAAAAGCAAAGCCACGAATATCACCGCAGACACATCTAACGATATGCCCTTTATCTTTATGCGCCCGAGCATGAATCCCAACGCAACTATAACAAACAGAGCAAAATACGGCCACTGAAGCAACTCAAACATAAACAAGTTGAAATTTGGGTCAAACCAACCGCAACACCCCAAGCGTGGTGCGCGCATAATATCACAACACAAAGGTAATATTTCCCGTAATAACAGCCAAGTCGCCGCCCCATTTTACCGTATGAAACACACCCGCCCCTTTTTTTTTCATATCACAAACCTCGCCCCGTCAACACCTGCACCTCACTTAGTTACACACCACTCCCATTTTTTGCCATCCCCTGCCGCACCTTACCAAAACCCCTCACACCGCATCTGAACTAAAAAGACCGATTTTTATTTTTTTTATCCGTTTAACTCTATAACTTTGCCCCCGAAAAAATGAACCACACCTGATATACCCGACAGTATCGTCGGCTTAAGATACACTATATCAGGATAAACAAGCTTTTGAAAATGGAGATTTGCAGAACTGTAACCCGGCTTAAAAGCGCGATCGCCGCACGTCGCGACCGTGGCGACGTCGGGTTTGTACCCACCATGGGCGCACTTCATGCGGGACACGCCTCTCTCATAGAACGTTGCAAGCAAGAAAACGCCACCACAGTGGTCAGCATATTCGTCAACCCGACACAATTCAACGACCCCAACGACCTTAAGAACTATCCGCGCACCGAAGCGGCCGACCTTGCCATACTAGAAGAAAAAGGGTGCGACATAGCTTTCCTGCCCACCGTCGAGGAGATATATCCCGAGCCCGACACCCGCGTGTTCGACTTCGGCGCCATAGGCTCCGTTATGGAGGGCGAGCACCGTCCCGGACACTTCAACGGCGTTGCACAGGTGGTAAGCAGGCTTTTCGACATGGTCGGGCCGGACAAGGCATACTTCGGCGAAAAAGACTTCCAGCAGATAGCCATCATACGCTCGATGTGCCGACAGACAGACTCCAAGGTGACCATAGTGGAGTGCCCCATCAAACGCGAGGCCGACGGCCTGGCCATGAGCTCTCGCAACACCCTGCTGTCGCCCGAACAACGTGCCGCCGCCCCTGCCATACACATGACTCTGGCCGCGTCGGTGGCTCGCAAAGAGTGGGCCGATGTGGAAGAGACAAAAAAATGGGTAATCGAGCAGATAGACTCCAACGAACTTATGAAGGTGGAATATTACGACATTGTCGACGCCGTGACCCTTCAGAGCATCGACTCATGGAATCACGAGGGTGCCATATACGGCTGCATAGCCGTGCAAGTGGGCCGGGTGAGACTCATAGACAACATAAAATACAAGTAAGCCGCAGACATACTCTGTGATTTTCAATAAAACAGAACTTCAAAGCCATGATGATAGAGGTATTGAAATCCAAGATACACCGGGTCAGCGTCACACAGGCCGACCTCAACTATGTCGGCAGCATCACCATCGACGAAGAGCTAATGGAGGGTGCCGGCATCATTGCCGGTGAGAAAGTTTCTATAGTCAACAACAACAACGGCGAACGCTTCGAGACATACGTCATCAAAGGTCAACGAGGCAGCGGTTGCATCTGCGTCAACGGCGCCGCAGCCCGTAAGGTGGCCGTGGGCGACATACTGATAATAATATCGTATGCCCACATGGACTTCGATGAGGCCAAAACATTCGAGCCTAAAATAATATTCCCCGACACCGCCACCAACAGACTGCTCTAAGCATCTGAACCGACACTTACACCATACCGCAAAACCTCTTATTGAAAGTAAAGAGGTTTTGCGGTATGCGCATTACAGACAATAGCATAAACCACTAAAACACAACCACTTCACATCCATTTTACGGCCATCCGCCTAAAAGTTCCACACCAAGACGGTTTCGTTTGCAAATATCGCCTAAATAAATTACCTTTGTCTGACAAGTGAAATGATGTATTATCAGGCTCTTAAGCCAAGCCTGAGGCAATCTCAACCGGTCGGAAGCCGGCATAAAGCAAAATATTAAGACAGCATGAGAGAAGTCGTAATCATAGGTCCAAAACACCACAACACTTACGGTGTCATAAGAAGCCTCGGGAAAAAGGGTATCAAACCGACGGTGGTTCTGGACTCTGACACTGACGATTGCTTTTTCGCCAAATCGAGATACATAGGCTCAATCAGCCACATACCTGTGCCGCAAATGATCGACCACCTCACAAGCCACGTTGCCGGAGGCGACGAAAAGCCTGTGCTGATATGTTGCAGCGATACCTTGTCGAGCCTCGTCGACATCAACCGAGACATGCTCGCCGACAAATATATGATACCCGGAGCCTCTCGGCAAGGTGCCATAACGCATCTGATGAACAAACAGAACATGTCTGAGTTGGCCGAAAAATGCGGGCTCAACATCCCTCCTCACACCCAAACAATCGAGCGTGACGAGCTGATGCAAAAAAAAGAGAGTATGCCCTATCCCTGCATACTCAAACCTCTCGTCTCTGCCGAAGGACACAAGTCTGACATCATGATATGCACATCGCCCGAACAACTGGCCGAAAACATATCTCAGATAGACTGCAAACACCTTCAGGTGCAAAAATTTATTGACAAAACAATGGAATATCAAATTATCGGCTGCTCCTTGCTTGCTGATAATGAGATACTTACGCCAGGGGGGGTGAAATTGCGGCTTGCTGCGTCACCTCGCAGCAACACCGGCATAGTGACACTGGAGCCGTTAGAAAAACTCAACATAGACATTGCGCCGATAAAGGCATTCATACAAGCCACAGGCTATTCCGGCCTGTTCAGTGTCGAATTTATCAGAGACAGTCAGGGACGGGATTATTTCATGGAGATGAACTTCCGCAACGACGGCAACGCCATCGTCATGACAGCCGGTGGCGCCAACCTGCCATATATGTGGTATCTTTACAACACCGACGGAGATTGGAGAGACTTGTGTGGCAAGAAGATAAAAAAAGCCACCGCCGTACCCCTGTTCCCCATGCTCTCATGGCTCAAAAGCCGTCCGTTGTATATTTTATCCAAGTCACTGACATGCAGTGTGTTCATGGATATAGACTTCTGCGACCCCAAAACGACATGTCGCCAATTAGCCACTCTGGTCACAATACTGAAAACACAACTTGTCAAACGCATAAAACGCTAATGACAAATAAAATAAAGGCAGACGACGGCAACAAATGCCGTCTGTGTCGCTATCTCTTTGGCAGCAGAGCAAAAGCAACCGACAACACATATCTTTACAACAGACGTTTACGGATGCAAAACCGCCAAAACACCGGCTCATAAGCCCCAATGCAAAGAGCACGAGACAGAAACTGAAACCAACAAACCTTTCCGACATTCATGCAACCGACAGACAGCAATATAAACCACAAAACGCAATCATCACCATACAGCCATACCGGCTCGAAAGATCTTGCGTTCATAATAACTGTCGACACCGAGGGCGACAACCTGTGGCAATACAAACCCGGAGATGCGATAACCACCCGCAACACAGCCTTCATACCCCGCTTTCAACAGCTATGCGACAGATTCGGCTTCAAACCGGTATATCTGACCAACTATGAAATGGCACTCGACGACTCCTTTGTCGAGTCGGCAAAGGAGTGGCTTTCTCAAGACCGATGCGAGATAGGGGTGCACCTTCACGCATGGAACAACCCGCCGCTGCACCCTCTCACAGGCCCTCACTCGGGGCAGTCATACCTGATAGAATATCCCGAAGAGGTGATGCGCCAAAAGTTTGACACCATTTACAGCCTGCTGCAAGAACGCTTCGGCATAACGCCCACATCTCACAGAGCCGGCCGTTGGGCCATGAACGACACCTATTTCAAGATACTCAAAGAGTTTGGCATAACGGTCGACTGCTCCCACACCCCCGGCATATCGTGGAGCCGAAGCTATGGCATCACATGCGGCGGCAGCGACTATAGCAACATATCGCCGCACGTGGGCCTCATAAACGGCGTATTAGAGGTGCCCATGACTGTGCGACACACTCACTGCCACCCCACGGGAAGCCTCAAACACAGGCTTAAGAGCCTTATAGGCGGTACGACGGTGTGGCTCAGACCCGCCACCGAGTCGTCAGAGTCTATGATATGGCTGGCTGACAAGGTGCACAAAGAGGCCGACTGCAATTACCTTGAGTTTATGATACACTCATCGGAGCTTATGCCCGGCGGAAGCCCTTATGTTACTGACAACAAAGCGCTTGAAGAGTTTTATGCTAAAATGGAGGCTCTATTCACACATGTTAACAACCTTGGTTATCGCGGACAGACACTGAACGATTACCAAAAAACGGCTATAAAGTCACTGCATGAAAGATAATGCCATGACATCAAGCCCCACGCTGCGGGGACACATAAAACAACCCGCAGGCGCAACCCGACACGCCTGCAAACGAAACTAAAAAAACAGATTCATGGAAGAATCGTTGAGTAAAAAGACAGTCAGGGGTGTTGCCTGGAGCGGCATAGAAAGATTGGCCTCTCAGGTGATACAGCTTATTGTCAATGTGTTGTTAGCCAGAATATTGGTGCCTGAAGATTTCGGTCTTATAGCCGAGATCATGATCTTCATACAGATATCGCAGATACTCATTGACAGCGGTTTCTCCACGGCTCTCATACAACGCATTGACAGAACCGACACAGACTTCTGCACTGTTTTTTACTTCAACCTCACCATATCGCTCCTGCTCTATGCGGTGCTCTTTTTCTGTGCCCCGCTGATAGCCGATTTTTACAACTCGCCTCAACTTGTCGACATAACACGGGTGGTATCGCTCAATTTCGTCATCGCCGCCCTGTTTTCCGTTCATAAGACCAAGCTGACCATCGAGATACGGTTCAAAGAACAGTCGCTCATATCTGTGGTTGCGGCGCTGGTGTCGTGTGCATGCGCTCTGCTTATGGCTTTCAACGGCTTCGGCGTGTGGGCACTGGTTGCTCAGTCGCTCAGCAGCTTTATGGTGCAGGCCGTCATGACAACCTATATCACACGCTGGATGCCGGCATTGACATTCTCGTGGCGTTCGTTCAAAAACCTGTTTTCTTACAGCTCAAAATGTCTCGGCTCGTCTCTGCTCAACCAGGCATACGGCATGCTCTATCCCATGATAATAGGACGCCGTTTCTCGGCCATAGAGCTGGGCTATTATAACCGTGGTGACTTCTTTGCCGCCATACCGGCCCAAACCATAGGCAATGTCATTTCACGTGTGGCATTTCCCATATTCAGCTCCATACAAAACGAAACCGAACGGCTGAACCGCGCTTATTCAAAATACATACAATTCGCTTCGGCCATAGTGTTTCCAATCATGATAGGGCTGATCGTCTTGGCCCGTCCCGGCGTGGTCGTGCTGCTTACCGACAAATGGCTGCCATCGGTGCCCCTGTTGCAGATATTGGCTATGGCCTGGATGCTCGACCACCTGTCACAAATAAACCTCAACGTGCTCTATGTAAAAGGACGCTCAGACCTGGCCCTGCGCCTTGAGATAATCAAAAAAAGCATAGCCACGGCCTTGCTCTTAGGTTCAATGTTTTTCGGCATCTATGCGATATGCTGGAGCCGTGTCGTTTACAGCATCATAGCTGTAAGCATCAACACCCATTACACCCGCCGCTTCATTGGCATAAGCCGAAAAGATCAAATCAAAGACTTTATGCCATATCTGCTCTTGGCGGCAGCCATGGGCACGTGCACCCACCTTATACAACTGCCCCTTGAGAGCGATGTGCTCAAACTGGCAGTGGGTATGCCTTTCGGCGTGACATGTTACGCCATACTGCTCTATCTGTTCAGGCCCGCATTTTTCAAAGAATTCATATCACTAATAAAAAGACGATAACATGCTCATATCCCCCGAAAAACAAGCAGAGCTGCGAGAGCGATACAACCCCGACGGCTCCACGCTGAGAGAGTTTCAGCTCAGGCTGCTCGAGCTTTTAAAATATATCGACACGGTGTGCCAACGCGAAAACATACAATACTGGCTCACAGGAGGTAACGTGCTCGGTCACGTAAGGCACGGCGGCTTTATTCCGTGGGACGACGACATAGACCTGGAGATAGAAGAGCACGATTATAAAAGACTCCGTAAGGCCATATTGAACGACCCCGACTCACCATATCAGTGGCAAGACCATACCACCGAGGGCACCTATATAATGCACTTCGCCAAACTTCGCGACCTGCACTCACAGGTGGAAGAGGGTTGGACCGACTATTATAAATATAAAGGTGCTTTCATAGATATTTTCCCTATGGGTAAAACATCGCCCCGATTCATCAAGCTCACAACAAAAATAAGAACACTGCACGAGCGACTTATATGGCACCGTCTCTATCCCAAGTCACTGCGTCGGCTCTCTCTCAACCTGCTTAGAATTTGGTTGCAACGATTCCTCTTCCCGCTCGGCAACCTCTTTTGCCGTCCGTTTGCCAAGGCCGACAAACTTTACCAGACGCCCAGCTCGGTGGCCCGCGACTTCACCGCACGAGACCGTAACCTCATATTCCCGCTTCAGCGCATCGTCTTTGAAGGCGTCGAGACCAACGCCCCTTGCCGCATGGAAGAGATTCTGACTGCATTATATGGCGACTGGCAAAAAGTTCCCGACCCAAGCAACATACACTTGCACTTCGATCCGTCTAAAATAAAACTATATTAACCATGATACCCATAGTCTTTTCAACCGACCACAACTATGTGATGCAGACCGGCGTGTGCATACTCTCGCTTTTGGAGAGCGCACAAGAGGCTCTATATGACATATATGTCATCATAAGTCTGGATGTCACCGACGAAGACAAACTGTTGCTCCAATCGCAAGTGGCCAAAATAAACGGACACAAAATATCGTTCATTCCCGCCCCCACCGATTTTGACTCTGCCCTTGAAATAAGGGGCATATCGACGGCAGCCTATTACAGATTACTGATACCGTGGCTGTTGGAAGATTTCGACAAGGTAATATACAGCGATGTCGATGTTATTTTCAGAACATCGTTGCAAGAGGTGTTCGCAACAGACTTGGGTGACAATTATTTCGGAGCCGTTCCTGGCGTTGGTTACAGATATCCTTCCGAGTCCATCAAAAAACACTTGAAAAAGATATCGGTCAGCAACTTGGAATATGTCAACTCGGGTTTTTTGATCATCAACTCGTCGCTCCTTAGAAAAGACAACCTGAAAGAGGCCTTCATCAGCGAGGCAGACAAAAAACATACGTTCCAAGACCAGGATGTTATCAACATAGTATGCAAAAGCCGCATAATGCACATATCGCCCAAATATTGCATAACACAAACGTTTCAACAAAGCTATCTTAACGACGCGCCCTTTCTGCATGAATTTTACGGTTGCGAGTCGTCCATCGACGACTATCTGCACAGCCGCAACTGCATAATACACTATGCCGGCCCTAAACCGTGGAATTCGTTCACTTTCGCAAGAGATGAATGGTGGAAAGTCTATCGCCGCTCTATATTTTACAATCCCAGAAAAGAGCTTGCCGAAGATATGAAGATACGCGAATATGTAAACACCAAATGCACCATAATCAATGTGTTGAAAAAGATCTTTTTAAGCCGATAATCTTCCCTGACTTACACCTTTTGCAATGGCGCACATTTTATTACTTATAGACGGCATGTCTTCTGGCGGTGCCGAGCGGCAGATGTCCTTTCTTGCCATAGAGCTTAAGAAGGCCGGCCACACGGTCAGACTGGTTGGATTCCACCGGTTGGCAAACCACTATGCCGACAATCTGAGCAAAAACGGCATAGAGCTGGAGACCCACCCGGAGGGTCGCTCCAGGCTTACCCGCCCGTGGGTGATAAGAAGACTTATAAGGGAACACAAGGCCGAGGTGGTCATCGCCTATAAAGACGGACCCTCTATGGCCGCCTGCCTGGCCAAGCTGATACCGGGACGCAGGTTCAGGCTGATAGTGTCAGAACGCAACCTGACGCAAAAAGAGGTACCTCTTTACGAGAAAATCAAGTTTCAGCTCTTTCGTCTGGCCGACCATGTGGTGCCCAACTCATACACACAAGAGGAGTATATAAAACGCCACCACCCCAACCTGGCGGCAAAGACCTCGACCATAACCAACATGGTTGACACCGAGCTGTTCAGCCCCTTAAGCGACAATAGCCCGGCACCGTCGCAAATACCGACCGTACTTAGCATAGGACGTGTCGGACGGCAGAAAAACACCCTTAACCATCTGAAAGTCATCAAGGAGCTGAAAGATAGAGGCATACAATGCCGGTTCGTGTGGTATGGCTGGATGGAAGAGGAGTTTATCCCCCTTGTAAAGGAGTCGGTGAGACAGTTGGCCATAGGCGACATGATATCTTTCCACCCTGCCACCACAGATGTTGTGACGGAATATCGCAAGGCCGACATCTTCTGCCTGCCATCCATATACGAGGGCTTCCCCAACGTGCTCTGCGAGGCCATGGCGTGCGGCCTGCCCTGCGTGTGCTCTGATGTGTGCGACAATCCGCACATAATAGGCCGGCAGGAATGGACATTCAACCCACTGTCTGTCAACCAAATGACCGACGTGCTGCAAAAGATGATATCGCTGCCGCCCGATGAACGCCGAAAGATAGGTGCCCGCAACAGAGAGCGGGTAACAGATCTGTGCTCGGCCGAGACATTCGTGCGCAAATATGAAGCACTGTTCTGAACCCTTGCCTGAGATGTGCGCAAACCCACACCCAAAGGCATGCAGGGCTTGACAGACCTTAGGTATCAATATTTTGAATCGTCAAAGAGATATAAAAGGTTTTGCATTTAAAAAATAGTGAGTAAAAAATGAACATACTCGTCACCGGGGCGGCCGGATTCATAGGCTCGGCCGTCTGCCACAAACTGCTCGAACGCGGAGATAAGGTCGTCGGGCTTGACAACATAAACGACTATTACGACCCAAGGCTTAAATATGGCCGCCTGGTCCTCTTGGGCATCGAGGGCGACAATCTGCCGTGGTATAAGTTCATCAAATCGTCTGTGCACGACGGCTTCACCTTTGTGCGCATGGGGCTGGAAGAGACGCAGGCCATGAGCATGCTTTTTGCAAACGGCGCATTCGACGCGGTCATCAACCTGGCCGCCCAGGCAGGGGTCAGATATTCGATAGAAAACCCGCAGGCATACATCGAAAGCAACATTGACGGCTTCATCAACGTGCTCGAGGGTTGTCGCCACAACAAGGTCAAACACCTGGTTTACGCCTCGTCGTCAAGCGTTTACGGACTCAACGGCAAGGTACCGTTCTCAGAGCACGACGGCATAGCCCACCCCGTGAGCCTCTATGCCGCCACCAAGAAGAGCAACGAGCTGATGGCCCACGCATACTCCAAACTTTACGGCATACCCTCCACCGGCCTCAGGTTCTTCACTGTTTACGGCCCCTGGGGACGCCCCGACATGTCGCCCTTCCTCTTCATGGACGCCATACTCCACGACCGCCCCATCAAGGTGTTCAACAACGGCGACATGTTGCGCGACTTCACATTCATCGACGATATCGTGGAGGGCGTGGTGCGCATAACCGACGTCATACCCCACGGTAACGCCCGGTGGAACGAGACAGCACCCGACCCCGCCACCTCACCCGCCCCTTACAGGGTCTATAACATAGGCAACCAGCGTCCCACGCGGCTCATGGATTACATAGCCTGCATAGAAAAGGCTATAGGACGCCCGGCCCAAAAAGAGTTCCTGCCCATGCAGCCGGGAGATGTGTACCAGACCTATGCCGACTCGTCAGCCCTTGCCGAGGCCACCGGATTCACCCCCTGCACCCCTCTCGAAGAGGGCATAAAACGCACCGTGGAGTGGTTCAAGAGCTATTACAGGCTGGGGTGACTATCAATTATATTGCTTATTGGAATATTTATCGTACCTTTGATGGGGTTAAGCAACAGAGGTTACAATAAAGACATCGGCAACGAATCGTTTTATTATGACAAGATTGATACGTCTAATAGGCAAAATCAGAGACAGATTATTGTCTCCGGAACAATATGCCAGAAAATTGGGTGTAAAAATAGGCAAGAACTGTTTTATCGCAACCAGAAACTGGTCGTCAGAGCCATATCTGATAGAGATAGGAGACAATGTGCAGGTGACACATGACGTGTACTTTCACACCCACGGCGGAGCTCATGCCGCCAGACTCATTGAGCCGGGATTCGATGTTTTCGGAAAGATAAAGATAGAAGACAACGCATATATCGGTGCTGGTTCGCATATATTACCCGGAGTAACCATAGGCAAAGGGTCGTTAATTGCAGCCGGGTCTATCGTGACTAAATCAATACCTCCCGGTCAGGTATGGGCCGGAGGGAGATTTGTCTGCACTGTAAAGGAATATATCGATAAAAACCAAAAATACAACCTCAACACGAGCGGACTCTCGCCCCAAAAGAAAAAGGCGGTGTTGCTGTCAACTCCTGAAGAGAAATTCATAAAGAAATAAACATGAATATCGCAATAGTCGGTACCGGTTATGTGGGCCTCGTCTCTGGCACCTGTTTCGCCGAGATGGGCATAAATGTCACCTGTGTGGACATAGACAAGGCAAAGATAGACAAACTTTTAAACGGCGAGATACCCATATATGAACCGGGCTTGGACGATATGGTAAAGCGCAACATAGAGGAGGGTCGACTGCATTTCACCACCGACCTCAAAGAGGTGCTCTCTGATGTGGAGGTGGTCTTCTCGGCCGTGGGCACACCGCCTGACGAGGACGGGTCTGCCGACCTCAAATATGTGCTTGCCGTGGCCAAGACCTTTGGCGAGAACATCGACAAATACACCATTCTTGTCACCAAATCGACAGTGCCCGTGGGTACGGCCCAAAAAGTCAAGATGGCCGTCAAGGCCGAGCTTGAGAGGCGCGGCAAAGATGTGCCTTTCGACGTGGCCTCCAACCCCGAGTTTCTTAAAGAGGGTGCCGCCATCAAAGACTTCATGTATCCCGACCGTGTGGTGGTGGGCACCGAAAGCGAACAGGCCCGCAAGGTGATGTCACGCCTTTACAAGCCTTTCATGCTCTCGGGCGAAAGGATGATCTTCACCGACATACCGTCGGCCGAGATGATAAAATATGCTGCCAACTCGATGCTCGCCACGCGCATATCGTTCATGAACGACATTGCCAACCTCTGCGAGCTGGTGGGCGCCGACGTCAACATGGTGCGCAAAGGCATAGGCGCCGACAGCCGCATAGGCAAGAAATTCCTCTATCCGGGGTGCGGTTACGGCGGCTCTTGCTTTCCCAAAGATGTCAAAGCCCTCATCAAGACTGCCGAAAAGAACGGTTACCCCATGCGGGTGCTGAAAGCTGTCGAAGAGGTCAACCAAAAACAGAAAGAGATATTGTTCGACAAACTGTCTAAACACTTCGGCGGCGATCTGAAAAACAAGGTCATAGCCATGTGGGGACTGGCTTTCAAGCCTGAAACCGACGACATGCGCGAGGCCCCCTCTCTGGTGCTGATAGAAAAGCTCAAAGATGCCGGCGCCACCGTCAAGGTGTACGACCCTGTGGCCATGGACGAATGCCGACGCCGCCTGGGCAAGGATGCCGTGACCTATTGCAACGACATGTACGAGGCCGCCATAGACGCCGACGCCCTGATGCTGGTGACCGAGTGGAACCAGTTCCGCATGCCCTCGTTACCCGTGTTGAAAAAGACGATGGCCCGACCGGTCATCATAGACGGACGCAACATTTACGACCGTGACTATCTTGAAGAAAACGGCTTCTCTTACACCTGCATAGGCAAAAATTAACCTCTCGTTTCCTTGACCGATACCTTGGCCGTCCGTGTTTGCGGACGGCTTTTTTATGTCCGGCACCGCACATGCACATCGAATATCCACCTTTCCACTGCCCCGCACAACCACATGAAAAAGCATCACTAACTTGCTTTTTTAGCGCAAAAGCCATATCTTGCATACAAACGTATAAAAAGCATAAAACGATTAAACGCTCATATCCACCATGAAACGGAACCATCTATTACAACATTTTGCCAGAACCATATTGACCATGATTGCCTTGACCGCCACCGGGTCGGCCTATGCACAAAAAATATATGCCACCGGGCACGATTACCGTGCAGACGTCAAAGTGTTTGTGGTAAATGCCGAATACAGAGCCGACCTTATAGTGTACAAAACCAACCACTCATATAAAGCCAAGGCGACTGAAAACAAAGGTATATGGTATATGTGCAATTACGAACACCAGGCCGACAAAAAAATATTCTTCACCGACAAAGAATACAGGGCCGGCTGGAAAAAACCCGAAAAGAAACACATAATGCATTAAAGTCACTAAATTTTGTTTTGTGTATCAAAATTTAGTAACTTACGGATGCAAACGACAAAAAAGCATAATACATGTTATAGTATTTTCATTGTATTTATTACTAAACGACAATAAAAAACACTGCGGGAACATAACATTCTTAAGTGTAATCACTAAATAAATGTAATTTTGACAAAGCTATGAAAGCAAAAAAATTGTTAATGCTGTTCTTAGTCACCGGACTAATTAGTGCATGTACAAAAGAGATGCCGGAAAATATTATCATTCCGACAACTGCGGCGCAAACATCTTTAGAGACAACTGAAATGCTTTCTTTTTCTTCCGAAGAAGAGATGTTTAAGCAAATTGAGGTGTTAAAGACAATGCAGGAAGATGAATTGAAAACATGGTACAAGCAACAAAATGAAAATTTTGTATCGCAATTCGATTTCATGTGGCAGATTGTTGAAGAACTCGACACAGCAAACTCTTTAGAAGAAGCAAAAGAGATTCAGTCTAAATATACCGGTCTCATGCTTTCAACGATAATGAAGAAGATGAGGATATTTCACCATATATCCCGTCTGATTATAACGGCACAGAGCTTGTGTGCAACAAATCAGGTAATGTCATTATAGCAGGAGAAGTTAGCAATTACAATAATTTAGATTCTTTTGAGCAAACCTCTGCTTATAAAGTATATCACCAAAATATCGCAAGAGAGGACCCAAGAGATGGCATTGTAGGAGTATTTGCCGAACACGACAAGCG
>CAMRVW010000011.1 GCA_947054185.1 uncultured Rikenellaceae bacterium
GTTTTGTGCAGAGTACTATCTTAATAAAATTACAGGGACCATTGAACTAAAACTCGTTGCCCATAAAAAGCGGGTTTTGTGGAATAAATATCAAACAAGTTACAGCATTAAGATGTTAGAGTTCAATAATTGGCAAGAACGTAAATCCCTAGCACAAGCTGTATTATACGCAAAACCCAACTATCACGAAACTGGTGACATTAAAAGCGGCCTATTTCATCCATTTGTAAGAGGGGTTAGTGACAAATCAATCCCTGCCACATTCGCTATTCGTGTATTCTCTCGCGGAGTTGGAGAAGAAAATGCAAAAGACATGAAAGTGGAACAAATATATCGTTAGCGTTTATACATTACATTAACACATATAGGGTCAAGTCATTGGTTTCTTGGCCCTTACACTCAAATAGACATGAAACATACTCACTCACACCTCAAACGCTGCCTGTTACTGTTACTTGCCGTTTTGGCCGTCGCTTCATGCAACAAAGGAGAGATGGAATTCGGGGAGTTTGGCGTTTTCACATTCAATGAAAGAGAGACGGTCGTATATATAGACAAAGACACCAAATCGTTTAAGCTGACAGGTCACTATCTGAAAGATGCCGACCCTGAATACGACGGCTGGATTTTTCCTGAATTCATGCCCCAATCGTCGACGGCAATCGACGGCAAACATTTCGTCAATGATCAATATGCCAAATTCAGCAAAGGCGAAAACGGCAGCTATTATTCAGATGTAACCATATTCCCGGATAACATCACCGAAGAGGTGAAGCTGGAATATTATGTGCCGTTCACAAGCACCGACGACCAGACCCCTGACATGTGGCCGCAACGCATTGACCAAACAACCATAATATTACGTCCCGCAAAATGAGCCGACATATTGCCCTGCTTGCACTTATGGTGGTGCTCTTTTCGTGCAATGTCGACTATAAGATGAAGCACGACGGTGTCGAATCGCGGGCAGTGGTTAATGCCCTTCTGTCCCCTCAGGAAGATTTCACGGTAAAGCTGTTCTGGAGCGGCGTTTACTCGGGCGACTCCACCCGTTTCCGCCCCGTTGCCAATGCCCGCATACGCCTTACGGAAGATGGCGACAAGGTGCTCGACCTTGCAGCCTCACCCGACGGCACCACCCCCACAGCCTTTCGTCCCACTGCCGGACGCCGTTACCGTCTGGAGGTCGACATACCCGGCTATGGCAGGCTCTCGGCCTCGACAGAGGTACCGGAGATACCCTCAGTCGACATAAGATCGCCTAAAAAGAATGAGAGATACAGCCACTTCGAGTTGTCGCGCATAGAGACCGACCCCAACACAACGGGCCTATGGATAACGGGTACGTCAAAAAACGTTTGGCTCCACCCCATAGCGCTTGGCCGTCAGGCAACGCCAACCGACACGGAGCGTGACATTATCTTTGGCGGTGACGATGACCCCGAACCGGAAGAAATCGACTCATATCACACCGCCTCTCTGTTCGTCGACCAGGTCAACGCAGCGGGCGACGTTTCCGATGCTCAAAACAAGGGGGCGTTGGTGTCGTTCAGCGATTTCCTGCACATTACGCAAGAAAACTTCATCCTCGTGCTGCCGTTGCGCTTTTCTGTATATGGCTTCCACTCCCAATATTCGGAATACAGATACACCCTCACCGCCACAGCCGCCTCCAAAGCCTATGACCTTTACAAGCGGTCGCTCTATAAGCAACAAAACAACTCCGGCGGCATGGCCACCGGCAACCCGTTCATAGAGCAGGTGACCGTCTATTCCAACATCGACAACGGTCTTGGCATCTTCGCCGGTTACAACAGTTACAAGACGCCTGAGTTATGAGACGATATCTCTTGACCCTCTTGCTGTGTCTTCCACTCATGCTGGCGGCACAACAGCCTGACAGCCTTAAGCTCACCATCCCCGAAGTGACCGTCAAGGCCCGCAAACCGCTGATGCTCTATCGTCCCACGGGCAATGTGGCCGTGGACATAGAGCAACTTAAATTTACCCCCATGCTGGCGGGCGAGAAAGACATATTCAAGTTTTTACAGCTGCTGCCGGGCGTGTCGGCAGGCAAAGACGGCATGTCGGGGCTGTTGGTGCGTGGCGGCGCCGGCGACCAGACGCAGATAGTCTATGACGACGTGCCCATATATAATCAGGCGCATGCTTTCGGCCTCTTGTCGATATTCAGCGGCGAGGCGGTGCAGTCGGCCGAGGTGGCCAAAGGTTACATACCCCCCGCTTACGGCTCGCGTCTGTCGGGACTGACGCAGATACGCACACGCGATGGCGACCGTGAGCATCACCGTCAGTCGCTCACCGTGGGCACCATGTCGTTGGCAGGCACGGTGGACGGCCCCATAGTGCCCGACAAAGGCTCCTATCTGCTCTCGGCACGTTACTTCTTTCCCGAAGCGGCACTGGCACTGTTGAGACTGCCCACACGATACGGCTTTTACGACGTGACCGGCAAGCTATCGTACGACCTGCACCCCGACCACACCGTCACGGCAGGGGTGTACTCGGGCGACGACCACATGCACAACTCCGACGACGGAGCCTCCAACGGCTTCGGATGGGGCAACACAGCAGGATCGTTGCGGTTAGAGTCGCGCTGGAACGACAAGCTAAGCTCAACGGCCGTGCTCTTCTATTCCTATCTCAACAACAGACAGAAATCGAAATTCAAAGACGACGACACCCAAATAAACGACAAGACCAACTTCAAGACACACGAGTGGGGTGCGCGCATGAACCTCGAGCAGGTGGTAACAGAGGCTTATTCGCTCTCTTACGGAGCCTCTTTTTCGGCACAACGCTTCTTACCCCTTACCACCAGAAGCATAGTCGACGGCACTGTCAACGAACGCAGTTACCCCACCCAAAAACTGATGTCGACAGCCATATACCTCAATAACCGCCTCAACCTGGGAGCATGGCGCGCCGACATAGGCGTGCGCGGCGCCATGTACGACAACGGCCGCAATACCGCCTTGTCACTCGAGCCGCGGGCGCAACTGTCACGCTATTTCGGGCAAGACAATGCCATGTGGTTTTCGGCCACCATGAACTCGCAACCGTTGGTGCAGTTCAACCGTTACTATTACTCCATGCCCATCGACTTCTGGGCCCCTTTCCGTGACGACAAGCTGCAACGCGCCTGGCAGCTCTCTATAGGCGGACGCACACGACTGCACGAACATCTGATGCTCTCTATAGAGACCTATTACAAGCAGATGCGCAACCTGCCGCTCATTTACGACAGCGACGATTTTCTGCTCGAACGTGGCGGTTTCGTCTATGGCACCGGACGGGCTTTCGGCGTGGAGACGATGCTCCAGTGGCAGACCGAACGCCTGTCGCTGACAGCAGCGTATGCTTACACCAACTCGCGCCGCCGCTCCGACGGGGTGACTTACCCGTTCGAGTATGACATACCGCACGATTTCAACGCCTTTGCCGGTTACGACGTATTGAAACGGACAGACAGACGCCACACCCTGTCGCTCAACGTGGCATGGCGCACGGGACTGCCATATCGGCTTACCAACGAGGCCTATCCCGACACCGACGGCAACCCCGTCATAGGCATCACCACATGGCCCACCATGCGCATGCGTAACTATTTCCGCACCGACATAGGTTACTGCATGGAGCGCAAAAAACGCAACGGAGTACGCACATGGCAACTCTCTGTCGTCAATGTGACCAACCACAAAAACCCGGTAAGCATCTATCCGTACAAAGGTGCATACAAAGCCACGGTCATGATACCGATAATGCCGTCGGTGTCATACACCCGCACTTTCGGCGGACGATAACACACACAACGACGCCGACGGTTGTGTTCCGTCGGCGTCGCTTTTATTCCTTTAATTTACAGACCCTTAGTCATCCATCATCTTTGATTTGCAACATTTCAGGCATTCATTCGGCATTATTGTCCAAGACATTCAGTCTGTTAATTCTCCGGCCTTATCATCATGACATTCAAGACATTATCACTATCAATCCATTGACATTACAGACGTGGCATCAGGCTCTGGCCCTCGTCAATCCGTTTCAGGCATGACATTCGGCCTTTAATTATCAATCCGTCGTCTTATTGTCGTGCCATCCGGTCTTTTGCTTTATTGTCATTATAAGTTGACGGACAAAAAGTTGCCCAGCCTCCGCCACGACCGTCCGATATCACTTCCGCCGCTATTTTTTCGCCTATCTTATTGATTCCGACATGCCCCCAGTGCAGGTTATCATTGTCGAAAGGACACTCCCTGCCATCTATTACGGTTACATTCGGAACAAAATCGGCTCCTTCCCTGTCGGTTATCGCATCTTGTGCGTCACGCACTCCCTGACCGTATTGCACCGAAGCCTCGGGATTGGTGAGGCTCTCTCCGGGCTTCACTATATGACCGATATAGACATGCGCATCGGGAAAACCGAGACTGTCTCGACATTTGCCTATAAGCCTCTTAAGCATGGGCAGATAATACTCTTTGGTGTCGGCGCCATTGGCCTCTCCCTGCATCCACCAAATGCCGGCCAGGCGAGGCTTCTTGCCCTTGGACAACAAATCGTCAATGGCAGGTTTGTAAATGTTATCGTAAAAATAATCCCAGTTATGGCTGTCTGAATCAGACGCCCAAGTCTCTATCTTAGAACCGGAGCATCCCAGTTTGACGATATAAAGCTCTCTGCCGGGAAATGCCTGCTGAAAACGCATGCCGAACTCCCCCTCCATACCTCGACGACCTGCGGCACCGTCGCTCCATGTGCCATAACCATGAATCATGTTCATCATGGTTTTGCCCCTCTTGTTATCATTTTTGTAATAGAGGTCGAGCCACCCCGGAGCGACATCGGTGGTGCCGTCAAAAACCCAACGTGCGCCGTCAGCCTGATTTACAATATGACAACTGCGATACCATATTTTTGTCAAGCCGGGATTAGTGTCCGGATTGTCATACCATGCACTCAACCGGCCATCTTCGTCCTCATCGGCGAAAGCCGACCCGTCAGCATTCGATTGCCCTATCGTTATAAAAACAGCAACCTCATCTTTACCAAGAACATCCGCCTCTGCCCTGCCCGACTGTTGCGCCATGCAAAGAGGAGTAAACAATAATGCGACAATGACAACAGCCGCTTTCTTAATGCTTTTCACAAGACATTTGTTTTTCATCGACAGCCTTTCATACCGTTATCTCCACATAGTTGCCCTCGGGATCGGCAATGGCGCTCTCGTAAAAGCCGTCGCCTGTGGTGCGGGGCTCGCTCAGAACCGTGTAACCGTCAGCCCTCAGACGCTCGGTCAGGGCATCGACCTGCTCTTTACCACCCACCGATATTGAGAAGTGCGTAAGCCCCAGACGCTTGTCGGTGCCGCACCCTGCCGCCAATCCGGGTATGTGCATAAGTTCCAGACGCGCACCTTCACCCTCGACACCGAGTAAATAAGAGGTGAAATTCTTGCTCTTGTTCTCATATTCAGGCCCGCTTACAAAGCCGAAATATTTTTCATAAAACTAGCGGAGCAATTCAAGATCATCCGCATATATAGCCAGGTGATTTATTTTCATGACGTTCTGACTTTTAGTTCATCGACAGACAAAATTGCCTGCAACCCTTTATAAGGTTATCACCAAGACCGGAAAAACAATACAAACTCCCCCCTGCCAATAGACACATCGGCCAACGCTGACTTTCACACAGGCAAACAACATCCTCACCGCAAACCACTAAAAAGCCCCGACTAAGACTCAATTCGACTCCGGCAACGGCTCCACATGAATCATCACATGCGTATTGTCACCATATTTTTGTCGCAAATCGTCATCTATCTGCGAAATGGCATCGTGAGCCTCTTTCAACGACACATTGCCGTCCATACACACCGAAAACTCTATTGCACAATAGTTACCTATCTTGCGGGTGCGAAGGTCATGTATGTCAGACACACCCTCAACCTTGTCGACAACCCGCACAATCTCATCTTCTGTCGACTGCGGAAGCGACTTTTCCAACAACTCGTCTATCGACGGTTTTATCATCCCCAAGGCAGTCTTGGCAATAAAAAAGCTGACCGCCACACCTGCCAACGGATCGAGCACCGTCCATCCGTCACCCAAAACAATGGCGCCCGTTATGCCGAGCACCGTTGCCACAGACGAGAAAGCATCGCTGCGGTGGTGCCACGCGTTGGCTATGACGGCATCTGACTTAAGACGCTTACCCTGCGCCGCCGTATATCTGAACAATATCTCTTTCACCACTATCGACACCACGGCACCGACCAAAGCGATCGCCCCTGGAGAGGGCAACACCGCACCGTTTACAACCTCTATAATGGTGCGTATGCCGCTATAGGCTATGCCGATACCGACAAATAGCAACACGACACCTATCAGCAACGTCGCGAGAGTCTCGAACTTGCCGTGACCGTAATCATGATTGACATCTTTGGGCTTGCCAGATATCTTCACGAAAGCAATTACGATAACATCGGTGACAAAATCTGAAAACGAGTGGACGGCATCGGCCACCATTGCAGAGCTTTTCCCCCAGAAACCGACCGTGAACTTGAATATGATCAACAAAAAGTTCACGACACCGCCGACATAAGTCACTCGGCAAATATTCTTCTCCCGACTGCACTCCGATCCATTCATACGATACAATTTTTGCGATAAGTATCTTGCAAAGATAATATTAAAAACCCGGATTCCGCCGGCACCGAGAGTTTTTACACCGACAAGCTGAAAATGCCGGCATAAGTGCCCGTTATGCCTCACCGCATTGCTTTCGCACCTTTTTTGTCAAGCGGTCATGACCTATTTTGATATCTTTCAGGCACCCAATCTCAGGGCTGAAAAACAAAATTCTCCATAAAGATTCGCACGTCTAAGGCTGCATAATCTTCATGGAATAAACAATGTTATCTGTTTGCAATCAATGGCTCAAAAGTGGTCCGTGACCACCCGTACCCCTCCCCCAAAATGGCCGCAGGAAGCAGTGCCGGCAAAACAATAACGGAAGATCTCACTCTTTCATCCTCACGCACCACGGCAACACTAACACCAGTGCCAAAAGCGAGGCCATAAGACCGACTATCGTGGTAATGGCAAATGTGTACCAGAATTGATTGTCAGGGCCGTCAACCAGAAACGGCACAAGCGACAACACTGTGGAGAGGACGGTAAGCATCACCGGCACAATCTTGTGATTATAGGCCCGCATATAAGCACGACGCGGAGTTATATCGCTTGTTTTTCTTATATTATCATATTGATTCAGCATGTAAATGGCAGAATTGACAACAAGGCCGCACAACAACACCAGAGCGGCCAATCCTCCCGAGCCGAACGGTATGCCTGTGAAATGAAACGTCATAAAGACGGACGCAAGCGTGGCCGGCATGAGCGCAAACAACATGGCCAATGGACGCAAAAGACTCTCGAACAATATGGCCATCAACCAATATGTTATTATCAGACACAGAGCAATCAACCAATACTGCTCAGCTGTCGACGGTGGTTGCGCCCACTGCGACCGCACACAACGGAAACCGACCGGCAGACGCTCTTTCATATTTTCGGTCATCTCCCTGGTGTAATTGTTTGAATAGGCATCCGACCCTAAAACATTAAAAGCCACACGCAAAATATACTCCTGATTGCGGCGCGGAATTATATTCTTCGCCTCCCGCCGCTCTATCCTCATCACCTCGCTGAGTCGTATGTCGCTTTCACCCACCTTTATGTATGAGTTTAGCAATTGCCACAGATCATATGTGTCGCAACGAGACGATTTAAGCGTCACATCGGTGTTCATCTGCTCGTAACGTCCCATATCACGCGTTTGAAGAATGTCGCTTACAGCCGAATGTATCTGTTGCGGAGTTATGTCAAGCAGCTTGAGTCGCTCCCAATCATAACGGACATAATATTCATCTCCCTGATATTCGTGACCGGGTGTCTCTATTGCAATATCCAGCACACGTGTATTCCGGCCCAACATATCACACAAATCTTGCGCATAACGATAAAGGCGGTCGTAATTGTAACCGGTCATATCTATGCGGTTTGAGCGATGTTGCAGGCTTAACGAATTACTGAATCCGCGCTGACTCACTCCGTGTGTACTCCAGTCTGCGCCGCCTATATCTATCATGCGGCCTATTACTCTGTTTTCGAGCCGGTAAGGAGCATCGGTCTGCAACGCCTCAGGTGTGAACTGCACCGATATTGTGGCACCCGAAGAGCCGACATAAGTTTCAAACCGCCTCACAACCTCCTCTTCAACGAGCATCTCTTCCAACAGTTTCACTTTCCCGTTCAACTGCGCCGCAGTGCCGCCTAAAGGCATCCGGGCCATTACATACAGTTTCATCTCTCTTTCATTGCGAGGCCAAGACGCTCCGTCCATTGACTTAGAAAACAAATAGACCGAAACACCGAATGCCGCAAGATATAGGAGTAAAAACACGGAGTATGCAATGAATCGCTTACGCCGGGACCATTTGCCGGGCATGGCAATGTATCGCCCGTATAACACGCTCCAGCGAACCGCCAAACGATGTCTGCGAGTAAATATACGTGCCTGACTGTTGACTCTGAAATGCAGACTGTCCACCAGTGCTGGCACAAAGGCAATAGACACCAACAGTGCCGCCGTCAGATTGATGATGATGATACGGGCGAAGTCATACAGGTCGTGTTGCAGGTTTTCCGGAGCGAAGAATACGGCCACCAATGTGCCTGTCGTGGTCAGCAATGCCGCAAATATCGCCATAAATGCCTTGCGATTGCGATAATAGCCATAGTGGTCTATCATAACTATGGAGGCATCGATAACAAGCCCCAACGACACCGAGATGCCCGCAATGGAAAATACATGCAACCTCAGGTCGAATATATAATAACATATTGCAGCCAATGCCAGGCAAACTGCCAACGTAATGGCCACTATGCTCACATATCGCCATCCCGGACGCACCATAAAAACAAACAGAAGCAATACCGCCAACGACATCATACTCCGGCTTATAAGCCTGTCTAACTCGCCCTGCTGCTCTTCAGATGAGTCTTGCTGCAACTCCAACGTCACCCCATGCTGCAGAGATACCGCCATGTCATCCATTTGGCGGCGCAACTCCCCGGCCAATCGTGTAAGGTTGGCATGTGCGTTCACATATATATTAAGACTAACAGTCTCACGACCGTCGATGCGATAATAAGACGGGGGCTCGCTGTTCCGATATTCATAACTGGCCAAATCGCCCATATATACTATATTGCCGTCCCGACCCTTGATTGGCATCTGCTCCAATGGTCTGATGAAATCATCCGTGACCAGACGCAAGGTGACGCGTGTGCCATCATGCAATATGTCGCCCACAATCTCGTTTCGACCGAAAAATGCCCTCAGCCCATCTTCTATGTCAGACGCTCCGAGACCATAAGCCTGCAACCTCAACGGGTCGTATGTCACCTCTATATAACGATCGACGCCGCCTGAAACATCCACCCGACGCACATCTTCGTTTCGCTGAATCAGAGGCGCCACATTCTTGCGTACATATTCCTGCAACTGCGTGGATGTAAGGTGGCTGTTGACGGTATATGAAAGCAGATGCACCTGCTCGTCTCTTTGACGTGAATTGTTGACAATATCACCGCCCGACAACATGGGGGTACTCATCTCTTTCGGCAACCGACTGCGTATCTGCCTCAACAGAGAGGCTATCTCAAACCTCACCGCCGACACGTTTACATCGGGTTTTAATGTCACTTTCACCCATCCGCTGCCCAAGCGCGACTCCGACTCCACATTGTTCACCCCGCGCACAGCCACCATTACCCCCTCTATGGGAGCCGTCACGCTCTGCTCTATCACCTTGGCCGGCGTACCGCTCCACTGATAGTTTATCCACAGCTCGCGCCCCTGACGCGGACGTGGTTTCGAACCCACGTCGATAAGCGGCGCAACAGCCATGCCGACAACCAACAGTATGCAGGCGATGAGTATAACGGAAAAGTTACTTGCTCGCATGACGATATATGATAAAGTACACCAATGGCACGAAAAACAGACTGACGAGCGTACCCACCGTCATGCCGACAATGAGAGTGAACGACAACGGGTATTGTAATGCACTGCCCATGTCGGTACGGGAAAGAAACGGAAGTATGGCCAATATGGTTGTAAGCGAGGTCATGACAATGGGACGCAGACGACTGTGTCCGGCCTCCATAATGGATCTCAGCGTTGACATGCCGCCGCGTCGCAAACGATTGATGGTATCCACCTTCAATATGGAGTCGTTGATGATAATGCCAGCCATCACCACCAATCCTATCATAGACATTATATTGAGCGATTCACCCGTCACCCATAATACCACGAAAACAACAGCCACATCGAGCACCATCTCGCTCAATATTATGAAAGGTTGCACCATACTCTCAAACTGGGCTGCCAATATAAAATAGAGTAAAGACAACGCGACCGCAAGAACCACCATCAGCTCACCGATCAACCGCCTGCTGGTGAAATAATCGCCGGCAAATGTGGCATGCAACCGCAAAGGCTCGCTGCGCATCCGGTCACGTTCGGCAAACTCTTGCGTCCACGCCATAATCGCGCACGCCGTATCGTCATCACACTCTATGTTGACCGGATAATAATCGCCTGCCTGCCCTGCATATAGCTGCCTGAAGTCTTCACCCTCGCCCGTCTTGACAAGCAGGTGCATGGGAATTGTTGCCCCGTCGACAGTCAACGTGGATGCCAGCACAGAGTTCCTGTCAGGCACAGCATCACCGATAATCACGGGCACAACGGCCGCTCCATCGCTGATGCCTAACACCTTACGCTCACCCACCCTCTCACGCAACACCAGTAACAGATGTTCGTATGTCACACCATATACCGCCATATGCTCCAGCCGGGCCTTATACTCGATTGTCCTGTCTGCCGCAACAGGTTGAATCGCCAATGCAGGGAAACCGTTTTGCAACGAGTCGACAAAGGCCCGAGCCTGTGCCACCGTGGGACGTTCGCCGTCATCATTCTGCAACAGTATCGTCAACCGGCTCTCATCCGAACTAAACACCATATCAAGCAGACTGCCCACTGTTTCAAACTCCATGCTCGCCTGCGGATAACGTTCCCCCAAAGTCTTTGTCAGAGTTTCTTGCGCCGTCAATCGCTCGCTTTCGCTGTCGAACTTCAAATATACGACCGCCTCTGTCGATGTTATATCATGGGTATGTGACAGTAAAAACGCTTGTGAGCCGACCATTGACGTACTCGTCTGCAAAGAGCTGTCACACGTGGCGAGCAACTCGACCACACGCCTGTCGTTTTCCTGTTCCGATATGCCGAGATTCCAATCAATGAGCATCATGGTGTCTTCATGTGGCATGTCGGGCAACTGTTCTTTGCGCAACGCACCGAACATAAATACCAGGCCCGCCACAGACACAACGAACAACGCAAACACATACCGTGCATGACGAAAGGCGAATTTAAGCACCTTGGAATATAGAGCAATGAGTCTGTCAGGCCCCCGATGCGTTGTAAGCGCCACCTTTTTGAAAAACAGCCTGAAATAGACAGGTATCACCGTCATTGCCACTATCAGCGAGGCAAAAAGGGCAATGGTAACGGCCATTGCCTGATCATAAAACAACTCGCCTGCCGTGCCGCTCAGAAATATCAGCGGAACGAACACCGAGCATGTGGTCAACACCGACGACAACATAGGTGTGAAAACCTCTTGGGTCCCCTTGACAGCCGCCACGTCCAACGGCTCATATTGCATGCGCTGTCGTATATTGTCTATCACTATAATGGAATTGTCCACTATCATACCCACACCAAGTATAAGCCCCGACAGACTTATTACGTTGAGTGATATTCCAAGCACGTAAAACGACAACAGCGTCAATATGAGCGACAGCGGTATGCTGACGATGACAAGCAACGGCAGACGCACATTGCGCATAAAAACAAACAAAACCAGACATGCCAAAACGGCCCCCAAAAGGAAATTCTTCTTGAGATTGTCTATCGAATATGTCAGAAGCCGTGTTTGGTCACGGGTCAGGTCAAAGGCTATGTCGGGATATTCGGTGCGCAATTCAGCCAACAGCATATCGATGCTCGCCTGCAAATCTTCCATTCTGGTCTGTGTCTGCTTTATCACCGCCATTGTTACGGCCCGTCGTCCGTTGTGCCGTACCGGCCCGCTGCCTATGCCTGCAGGACGGTGCCGCACATCGCACAGGTCGCCCAACCGCAACAGACGACCGTCGTGACTGAAAATAATATTTCTGATATCGTCGTCTGTCAACAATGCCGCATCAAAGTGTATGTTGTAACGGTATATGCCGTCCACAATGCTCAACGACGACAGTTTGATATCTCGAGCCGTTATCGCCTGCTCTATGTCACTCGGTCTTATGCCGAGCGCATCCATCCGATCGGAACGAGGCACTATTACTATCTCGGTACCTTCCATACCGCTCATATCCACCATCGCCGTCTGAGGCAGTTGCTCTATGCGCTTGCGTATTACACTCCGGGCAAACGACGACAATTGCACGAATCGGTCTTCACCCGTCCCGCTCTCCTTGAGCGATATGTCAAGGAAGAATGCGGGTATATCCATTGCACTCGCTTTCATCACCTTGGGGCGCTCTATCTCTTTGGGCAGCCACGACATTGCACGGTCTATCTTCTCGCCGACATCTATAAACAATAGGTCCATGTCTGCACCGGGTTCGAATATCAGTTTAACCGTGGCGGCATCCATTCGACTCTCACTGCGGATATCTTTAAGCCCCGACACCTGCGACAGCTGGTTGCGCAACGGCTCTGTAACACTGCTCTCAACCTGACGCACGGAAGCACCCGGATAACCGGCATGTACCGTTATCTGAGGAATATCGATGTCAGGCATGAGCGACACAGGTATGTAATATACAGAAAGGATGCCTATTGCCGCAAGAGCGATTATGCACATGCTCACGGCTATGGGACGGTGTATGATATGTTTGAGCATAGATGGCTGTTAAGTGTCTGACAAGTGTATCCCTTAATAATATCTCTATGAACTGTTTATGTCTTATGCAAAGATAATCTCATTATTCTTTCGTCAACTTTAATTGTAATGGCTGCGACATGACAAAACGTCAAATGCGATATCCTCAAACCGTCATTGAACGTTTGACCTGCGAGGCCCTGTTTTCTCCCTGTTTGAGTCGAGAGAATCACTTTGACTTCAGTTTCACCTTTGTGTTGTCGGCCAGATTCAAATTGCCGCTTGTTATCACTATATCGCCTTCATGCAGAGAGGCATCCTTGCGAGCACATCCTGCTATGGCGTGATGACTGATGTTGCTGTGCACTATATCGACGTATGTCCAGCGAGCCTGACCGTTGTCATACAAGAAAATGACGTTATATCCGTCTCGTTCCACCACTGCATCCTTTGGCACGACAAACATGCGCGGCATGCGACGTTCCACCACCAAACGTACATTCATTCCGTCGAGCAAAGCGTCATTACCTTTCACACGCGCCGTCACCTTTACCATGCCCTTATCGTTCACCGAAGGATTGATGCTTACTATGCGCCCTGTCACAACCATACTTTCATCGGCAAACGGACTCACACGCACCCGCTGACCTTGGCGTATCACCGACAACTCCGCCTCAAGCACATTGAACTCCACATCAAACTCGGTGTCGTCTATTATGTTACAAAACTTATCGGCACTCTGATGAATACGAGCCTCAAGATCGGCGATACGCCCGCTTATCGGTGCCGACAAACGACAGTCGTCCAGCTCCTTACGCGCCGTCTGCAACTGATATAATGCAGCATAGTGCCCCGACGTCACCTCGGCACGGCGCAACACATCACTCGGTATATCGCCACGAGGTTCCATGTTTTCGTCAACATCATAACCCATTGTTATCAGCTTGTCGGCCAAATCCACACGGGTCTTGTCGAGTTCACGTTCGGCCCGTTCAACCTCCCGAATATATCCGGTCGTATCTGTCAGGGCCAATAACGCGCCTTTCTCCACCCACTGTCCCTCTCTGACACGAACGGATATTATCGCATCGTCATGTCGCGGCACTAACTGCGACTTCACTTTTGCGCGCAAATGTCCGTTGCATATCACCTCTCTATTAAAGTCGGTCACACGCAAAGTCATCGTATCCACATAGTTTTCAGTCAGTTCAGGTTTAAGGCGCTCGGCCCTGCCTGAATGTTCACCAGGCCCGTTGCAACAAGTCAAAAGCAGCAACAAAGCAATAGATATCAGTTGTTTCATTTCATTATGTTGTCAAAATCGGTTGTGGTGTTGTGTCGGTTACTTTTATACATAATTATTCCACCAAGAGCAAACACCCATAATACACATGACTTAACAAATGCCTCCAATGGAGTGAAGTGAATCAGCTCCCCGAAGCAACCGCACGATTCTATTGGCCCTATAATGGACGGATTTAAATAATTGTCTCCTGTCAGACAGACAAAAAATGAAAGGGCTATAAGTGCTGCGATATTGGCATATAAACAAAACCGCGGAATCAGAAAAAAAACACCTATTAACAATTCTGCCAAACAGACTATTCCCGCCACATGTACACTATAGTCACTCAACCATCCATCAAAGTAAATTTCAAGATATAACCCGACCTCCCCTGCAAACACATCCAAGCCTATAGCCTTTGTCACGGACGAAAATATGAATACCACACCGAGTATGAGACTCAAAAAACGATGTATAAACTTCATTCTATTCATTGTTCCATTTTTGTTTGGCTTCCTCCTTCATATTCTGAGTTGCAGGTGATTCCACTTTTACTTTAAAGTCTATCACTTCTTTCGCCTTAACCCTCATTCTGACAGTATCACCACTATTTTCATATAATTTCATCTGTCGATAGAGCGGATAAATGCGATTAGGCACCATACGGAAAGCATACGTATATAGAGAATCGGCAGTGTCATATTCCTGCATATCCTCATAGTTACGTCCTGACAGAATATAAAACATCGGATCAGCACTTAATAATACTCCCTGGCGCATCATAGCATTACTGTCGTTATATCGTCCCGCATTCCTCAATACCAATCCAAAGTTGAACAGAAACTGAACATCATCATTCATGTACGGCAACAACTCATAATAGTCCTTAATAAAGACATTGTCATTTAGTTTGGCAAACCGGCTATAATCTTCTGTCGCCTTTATACGTGGAGAAAGCAGAAAATATACAATCGCACCCAATACCACAGAACCTATAAACGGCCTTACCAATCGCCAACCGACTATTTTATCTTGACCTATATTGGCCGCCGTGGCCACTATAACTGTAAGTATGATACAAAATACAGATATGGTAAATGGATATGAAAAAAATGAGAACACCAACAACGCAACCAAACCATAGTACATAGGATGCGCTGTCATTCTAAGACGCCTTGCTGTAAGGAATATTATAACAGACATTAATATCAAGCCTGTAAAACCTTGTTCCACAGCAATACGCATAGGTTCATTGAAAGGCAGATCAGCAACCCCCACACTTGAAATGAACGCAGAATCGGGGTGTCTGGTAAAATAAGACGCTTGTTCTTCTCCCAATACATGCAAATATCCTCCTATCCCAACTCCGAACCAAAACTGATCCAACCATACTTTAAATGACACAATCAACATCAATACGCGACTGTTGGCAGACCCCTGTTTGATGAAATATAATAACGCAATGGCAATAGGCACACATAGTAAAATCTCTTTCCAATACCTTTTAACATAGGAATGATACATAATAGCCATACATACGCCATATGCCAACAGTGCCGCCCTGCTCCATGCCGCCGGAAGCATAATTAACATAATCAATCCGCCGACACCCAATTTTTTATCTTTAACCTCCTTATACACATGTGTCACGACAACAAGCATGATAGCAATAAAACCTCCCCAAGGAGCAGGATTAAGAAAACTCCCCGTCATGGAGTAAAGATGATGCCCCGACACACTGAAACCTAATAACTGTGATAACCCAACAAACACCTGCCACCCCCCTAATACGGCACAAATATATGCCCAAAATAATTTATCTATGCGAGCAAGAGGCAGACAACGCAACAGCATGTAAAGAGCCATCCATGCACCAGTGCGTAAAAACACTCTAGCGCATGGCGTGTGCGACACCACCAATGTGTTGCCCACATAATAGGCGAACCATACTGCCACCCACAGGTCTATATTGACAAAAACATTCTTCCCCACTTTATCGTATCGGTCACTTTATCTTTTGAGTAACTTATCATCTGCGCCACACCCACAATATAATCCTCCGGGACTAATCCCCAATAACGCGAATCCATGGAATCATTGACATTGTCGCCAGCCATGAAATAGTAATTATATTTCCATCTGTATTTGGTTATCGGTTTGCCGTCAAACAAAACTCGATCATTTTTCCAATCAACCGTAACAGTTTTTCCTGTCTCATACTCCAATAAACTCTTATATACAGTACCTTCCTTAGGAGTCAACACAATCACATCATCCTCTCGAGGTATATACAAAGGCCCCATGTGTTTTGACGTCCATCCCACCCGCTCATCAAACGGATATATAGACTCACAGTCATCATCCGGAACTCTCTCCAATAGCTCTTGTCCCGACTTAAATCCTAATGGTTGACGATAGTTATTGCACCTATAATGCCCGTTCTCTATGGTCAATGTATCGCCTGGCAAAGCAATGCAACGTTTACAGTATACATAATTTATCTTGAAAGCTATGTGCCCACCGACATACGGATAATTGAACACCACTATATCGTTATACTGTAATTTGCGTAATCCTTTCACTCGTATGCTTTTTAGCTCCTGCCCATATTGTTTGAAGTCAAAATCAGTGTATATCCTCGCTCCCATGACGAGTTTGTTAACCATCACACGGTCACCAGGCACTAAAGTCGGTGCCATTGACCATGTGGGAATAACGAACTGATCGGCAATAAATACGCGACTGACATAGTAAATTATGAATATTAAAATACCACACAATCCGATCAACTGATATTTATGACTCTCACGACTCATTCGGAAGCTATTTTACGTTGTCCGTTTTATTCTGATTACGTTCAACAACGTTGATATAGGCTGTAATTTTATACATCCGTCTTTGTGTGTTGAGCTTAACTATCGCATTGATCTTATTTTCACCAATGCGATCTTTTGTGTCATATATTAGAATTATATCCGTGGTATCTTGCGGCAAAACCGTTACTGCGCTTATCTTAAAGTCTGTACACGAACAATCCGGATTTACATTCAATACTTTTAAAATATCCTGTCCTGTATTGACTATCCGGTACTTCATGTTCACAACCGTATCGACAGGCACATTGCCCAACACAATACTCTTGTCAATTATTTTAGCATCGGTAACAGGGCCTAAATCCTCTTTTGATACCGAAACTGGCGACCTGTATATTCTGGATATAATCACACTCAACAAGACAATGAATATACAAGAATATATCACATACTCTAACCACTTAAGACTATTCTTTTTGCCACTCATAACGCAAATCTGTAAAGATAAAGTTTTTCGGCGTCTTCGTCGGGGACGACATAACTGTAATAATACGGTTTTATATATCCCATAACTCTGAATTTCGCCGGAACGTCCAAATCGGCAATCAGATCGTGCCCCCTATAAATCTGCAAGCCGTCGGTTGATTCCCCTTCTCCCTTTTGATATGATCTGAAAAGCAGACCGTTAACATCATCATATTCGATCCAATTATAATAACCGCGTTTTTTACGTTCGCTAGAGTAATTTTTTCTGACATCTGACAATGCGGGAGTGGCGACATAATCAGTATTCATATCTCTTCCGGCAAATCCGAATCGACCTATCTCATTGTTATTCTTGTCATACACATAAATAGAAGAGTCGGCCTCATAGGTCACATAAAAAGTCCCATCTTCGTCAATATCGAAATATGACGACGAGAGAATGATTTTAGACGACGGCTCTTCCGAATACGACTCAGGAAATCCCTTCGCAAAAAGTCGTCCTAACGATTTCTTTTCTATGTCTATCTCAAGAATATTGGATGTTTTTTGCAAATACTCCTTTCCCGACACCACCATATTGGTCTCAGGCGTTGCCAATTCCACGTTACAATAAATATTGCTGTCATGACCGCGACACACGAGTCTGTTATATCTTTGCGTGTAAGCCTTAGGAACATCATAACAATCTTGAGACCGGGAATCGGTGTAATCTATGCGGAACCAATCTTTCATACACAAATCATCGCCATACAACATAAAAATGGCGCTCGTGTTAAAGATAACCAAATCACCGTCGGGTAAAAAAGAATGACCTATGATATGTCCTATCGTCGTTTCGTTGGAAGCCCGCCCCGCCCCTAAGTGCGAAGACTGCGATCGACCGTTCTGATCATAAAAATTCAAAGTCGTCAAATACTTGTCTATCACGTATATCGACTCATCATTAACACCGCTCTCTATCTCATAGGTGGTGGTGGTCTCGTCCAAATCGATACGCTGAAGCGCGATAGTGTCGATCTCTATGGCAATTTTCCCGTCATGTATCGATTTTTGCGGGGTTTTACTTTTACAGCCGACCAAAATGCCAAGCATGCACACTAAAGCGAATGTCGCTTTAAAATATTCGTAAAATGTTCTCATATCGAGTCTTGAAATTAGTAAGATTTATTAAATGGAAGCCATGTTCTCCATGGCTCCCATAAAAAAGATAATTCTTCTCATGTTTATCCTTAAAATTGGACACAGATGCAAATTTTTTAATTACAGTTGTTATTGTAACTCCAACATGTTACATTTACACCGGACGCACATACGGATGACCCATTGTTGTTAACGGCACAACTATGATCTGATAGCAAAGCGCAATAACATCTAAGAATAACTGTTCCATCTCCAATAGTCCCATCTCCGATTTCTCTAGTCAAAGCCTCAATCTCATTCTGGAAAAGCACGTTTGCAGGTTGTTGCTTAGTCCACAACGCAACACAACCCATTAAACACAAGGTTGCAACAATGAAAATCCTTACTTTTCTTTCCATTTTACAAAATTATTTATAACGTATCCCGATGCAGACAACGCAAAATTAATCAATAATGATATACATCGGCTCTAACTTTCCAGTTAGAATATCACTTCTCTTTTAGTCTATACCATTAACATTCCATTAGAGAAATGTCATCGTGCTTTCAGTTGGCGGTCTAATTACCCAAACACCGCTTTTATAAAATATTGTCGTACTATCTTTTCGTCATTATTATTCCTGTATCATCTCATCGAATCGGGCACCTATATCGTATCCGGAAGCGAAATCGAACAACGTCTTACGGCGCAAGGAGTAATAGTATCTCCAATAGTCGGCCAACGCCGAGATGAAAGCCTCCGTTGCCTGATCACGCTCGTTTTGGGCGGTATTCATATCTGTAACCGAGATGATGCTGCGACGAAAATTGCTCATAGCTATATCGTATCTGCGGTCGGCAATATCGCGAGCTTTCAGCGCCACCTCGAACTGACTGCGTTGATTATTGAACTGCTCGGTGATGGTAAAGATCTCGCGGCGGAAATCATTCTCTTTCTGTTCGGCCTTGGTGCGGGCAAACTCCGAATTGGCCTCGGCCATCCTCACTCTGCCGCGTCCCATGCCCCAATCGAATATGGGGAACGACAAAGAGATGCCGACCACCTCTTGATCCAGCAACCCTTTATAGGCATACTTGAACATGTCGCCCGACTGCGACAGTCCGAAACGGGCAGACAATGTGGCCGAGGCCCCCCTCTGAGCCTTGGCCTTGGCCACCTCAGACTCGGCCTGCAACACCGTTATTTCGTTTTCAAGACTGAACGACGAGTTATAAATGGCCTTGTCTATAATCTCTCTATAATCGAGCATAATGTCGGGTATGTCTATATCGAGCACGGGTTCCACGTCGACATTCTCCCGCAAACGCAACAAGGAGTTGAACGCGAACTGACTCTCGCGCAGGGCGGTCTTACTGGTGTTTATGGCGAGAGAGTCATTCAACATACGAAGCTCCAGTTGCAACACCTCGTCCTGGGTAACGGTGCCGAACTTCAAACGCTCTTTAGCCACCGAACTGAGCATGCGCGTATTTTCGTAATTCTTACAGGCTATGTCGTATTTTGTCTTTTGAAGTAACAACCCGAAAAAAAGTTCCACCGCAGCATATGTCACATCCTCCATCGACTCTATGTAACGACGCTTGGCATACTCGTACCGCTGCGGCTCTATCTTCTTATCCCACTTGAATTGGTTGTATGCGAAGAGCGGCTGGGTATAAGAGAGTGTCACCGGCTGAGAGTAATAGGTGCTATTGTGCCTCGGATGAAACTGGTCGAGACGGCTGAGATCGGAGCTCAACGAGATGGTGCCACCCGTAAAACTTACATTCTGACGGATATTGATACCGACGCTGTTCTGGAGATTATAGTTTTTCACATAATTCATATCGCCCGTCTGCGCATTTTGCAACAAACGAAGCGATCTATCGAACTGAGCGAGATCTGCCGTAATATTGAGCGATGGCAAACGGCTCGCCTTAAACGACTTGAACTGCCAATAGGCAGCAAGAAAGGTGTGACGTGCCATCATGGCATCCACCGACTGATCTTGCGCCGCCGCAATGGCCTCTTCAAGTGTATAACTGACAGTAAGCCTTGACTCCTGTGCCCAAACCCGTACCGAACACAAAACAACTGCAACGGTCGCAATTATATTAAAGCTCTTGCATTTCATAAGTCCGGGTTTTATCGCTCACCGCTCTATTGGATTGAATACATTGTAAAAATAAATATTTTTATTGTAAAAACAAAATAAACATCCACTATTTTCAATAATTGCAAAACGTTTTAGGCGACGTTTAGGTTTTTCTATTCACAAAACAACGATTATCATACGAAAAACTACATACATTTCCTAATGTTGACATTTCTCAGTCAATCTCGACAAATAACCAATCATATTATTTAGCATATCTATTACAATACTTCTGAAAATTAATATGAAACAACTGTCATATTGTCCTTGAACTTTCCTTGCGTCAAGTTATTTATTCACATACAGACATCTTTTTCCTGACAATTTGCCCTCAATATATTTTTTATTCCTATTTTAGGGGAAAAATATGGTTCACATGAGAAACTATATGAACAAATACGTTTTCATAATCATCGCCGCCATATTGGCAACGACAATTCATTCATGCAATACGAACAACGGATATACCGAAACCAGAAAACGGATAGTATCGCATTATCTTTATAATGACCCAGACACACAAAAACTGATGGCTGCCCGCTTTCTTTTTAACAACATGCATAACAAGTACAGCGTGATACCGTCATCTGCAGATCATTATGAAAAACTTTTTGCAACCATCTCCCACATGCGTTCAGAAGACGGAAAGTTGACACATAGAGCTGTCGACGCCATAAACTCTATACGAAACAGAGACAAAGGCAATTACCGTGTGTCATACGACTCTTCAACCATATCGTCCGACTTTCTCATCTCAGAAATAGACGCTGCCTTTGAACAGTGGCGGTCGGCTCCATGGTCGAAAGAGTATTCGTTTGATGATTTCTGCCGATGGGTTTTACCATACAGGATTGCCAATGAAAAGCTCGACAAGTGGCGTCACTATGCACTTTCATTTCATCGTCCCCAAGAAGACTCATTAAAGGCCATTGGCGATATGTGGGAATTGGGAAGATTGCTGATAAATACATCCGGCATCAATTACTCTGAAGACATATATCTGCCATTTCACCTGACATTCAAGCAAATGAGCATGATTAAAGACGCTGATTGCAACGCCATGTCCTATTACGCAACCATGTTGTTACGCTCAAGAGGCATACCGACTTCAACAGAATCGACACCGGCATGGGGCAATCGAAGCTCTAAGCATTCATGGAACGCCATTATAACTTCTAAGGGAACACCGCTGCCCATATCCTTCTATGGAGACAACTCAGCATATGTCTTCGCCGACCACCGTTTATCCAAAATATACCGCCACTGTTACCACACAGCAAAGGAGACTGTTCCATTCAGATACAGAGACAGAGAATCGTTTCCTCCATACTTCTCCAATGCCGACAAAATAGACGTGACAAGTCAATATGACATGCAAACAATAGATATAACTATAGACAAACTCGACAGCACTATAAGCAAAATAGCGTGGTTGTGCACGTTCAACAATAACGAATGGATCCCGGTGGCCTGTGCTGAAATCACAGACGGGAAAGCATTGTTCCGCGATATGGGCAACGGACGAGGATTCAACCATGATGCATTTAAATTCGAAGGTGGTGACCTGGGTATAGTATATCTTCCTGCATATTACATAAAAGGCAAAACTCTCCCCGCATCAGCCCCTGTGCTCGTAAAAGAAGATGGATCTGTGAAAACACTTGTGCCAGACACCAATATTTTACAAAGCATAACAACAAAGCGTAAGTATCCATTGTTCAGCAAGTTCTATGTCGACAGGATCAATATGACAGGTGCCTGTTTCGAGGCATCAGACAATATGTATTTTAACGACGCAGTTACATTATTGACCATAGACTCATTGCAACCGCACCCACTGACACCGTATAAAACCAACCACCCCGACAAAAAGTTCAGATACGTAAGATGCCGTTTCTCAGATAAGTCTCCGGACCTCATTTACAACGTATGTCAGGTACGTTTCTATTCCAACGGCAACCTGCTTGTCGGCAAGACCATATACAACACCGAAATGGGCAATATCGAAAACCCCGACAATCTGTTCGACAATAACATGCTGACATATTGTAAAGCGGAAAAGTCGCCTAATACATGGGTTGGTCTTGATTTAGGCACGCCTCGCAACATCTCCTCTATAGAATATATGGCCAGAACCGATGACAACGACATATGGCCTGGTGATGAGTATGAAATGTTTTACTGGAACAATGGCTGGCAATCTGCCGGACGCAAAACAGCCTCCGAATATAAGCTGACATGGCACAATCTTCCGTCAGGCACACTGTATCTTGTAATAGATCGTACCAAAGGAGTGGAAAACAGGATATTCACATACGATGACCACACAATAAGATGGTGGTGACACATAACACAAATCGGAATATTACAAACACCGACAACAATAAAACCACCTTATTGTCTTAATAAAATTTTAAACGACAATATATCAAATAGCCATAAACATTCTTTTGTCGCAACATTTGCATTTGTATTTAACGGCAATTATCCTTTATCTGATTGACACTTATATTAGAAGTGCATTACCCCATCATACGACTCCCCCGCCATCTGCAATTACCCCCTCGGCAACTGTTCCAGACCGTTTTATTATATCTAACAATGCCCGCAAAAAAGAAAAATCCCGCAAGGAAACTCTTACGGGACCAAATGCAAATCAACCCTTTAGGCTTGGGCGGAGAGAGGGGGATTCGAACCCCCGGTACAGGTAAACCCCGTACGTCAGTTTAGCAAACTGGTGGTTTCAGCCACTCACCCATCTCTCCTGACTGCGGTGCAAAGATAAGTCAAAAAAACAGTTTTGGCAAATTTTATGCGATTAAAATTATCAAAAACATCACTCTCACTCCGCTTTATCTCTCGTCAACACAAAAAACCAAAACGCAAAACCGCCACAACAACACCACCTCGCACCCTCCAATAACCCAAACCTTACAAGCACGAACCAGTCTCCAAAAACACACCCCCTCGCACCATACACCCTTCAAACCGGTACAATCCCCCATCTCCCCAACAAAACATAAAGGCCCCGGATATATCGAGGCCTCAAACATTGCTCTGAGCGAGCTTTCTTAGAATATGAATCGTGAACTTATCTCTTTGTAATTATATACGCGTTCGATAACGTCGGCAAATAAGTCAGCCACCGAAAGCACCTTGAATTTAGAGACATCCTCGCCATCTTTGAGGGGTATGGTTTCGGTGACAATCACCTCTTCGAGCGCCGATTTGTTGATGCGGTCGTATGCCGGACCCGAAAGTATCGGGTGGGTAACGGCGGCGCGAACGCTCTTTGCCCCCTTCTCCATCATCATGTCGGCGGCTTTGGTTATGGTGCCGGCTGTGTCTATCATGTCATCGAGTATAATGACGTTTTTGTCCTTAACGTCGCCTATCACCGTCATGGAACCCACCACGTTGGCTTTCTCGCGTTGTTTGTGACACACCACCATGGGAGCGTCCAGATATTTGCTGTAAGCGTTGGCCCTCTTGGCGCCGCCCATGTCGGGAGCCGCTATGGCGAGG
>CAMRVW010000012.1 GCA_947054185.1 uncultured Rikenellaceae bacterium
ACGCTGGAGCGACAACAGCTGTGACACCGTCAAGGGATATTTTGATGGATATTTTTGCAGGAAACAGCTGTGGGTTAACGGCAAGGAGTATCCGAATGATGTGAATGACATTGTGTTTGTCAAATAGGTTTTGCAGCGTTTGAGCCGTTGGCGGCCGTCGTCAAAAGGGCGGCCGCCTATGGCTTTCGACATGTTTCGGGCAGGCGTGGGTGTCTGTCCGTATTTTTTTTATAATTTTGAAAAAAATGTCAGACATGAAGAGTTTGGAATCAAATTTGCAAGAGTGTTTGTAACATTCTTTATGTTTAATTATTTAAAATTATTAGTTATGAGCACAAAAGGTAATTTTTTCGCATTTTTGGGCGGTGCTGCCGCCGGAGCTGTCGTGGCATTGTTGTTTGCACCTGACAAAGGGGAAGAGACTCGCAAAAAGATAGGCAAGGCCGTTGCCGATGGAAAAGACCGTGCACAGGAGCTTTATCAGACAGGAAAGAAAAAGTTTCAGGAGTCGTATGAGCAGGGCCGTGAAAAGGTGACCGAGACCTATCGCAAGGGTCGCGAGCGTATCTCTGACGCCATATCACAGGGCCGCGAGATGGCCGATGAAGAGTTGGAGGCATTGCGCGACAATACCGACAGGGAAAACAGAATGAGAGACAAAAAAGAGTAAGTCATGGCTGAAGAGAAACTCAACGACAGGATAACAGAAGACCTTAAACAATATGTCAATCTGCATGTGGACTCTGCCAAGCTGGCGATGGTCGAGGGGCTGTCGTCGGTGGCAGGAGGGGCTATTGTGTTGGTGATATGCCTGTTTCTTGCGCTGTTGACCATGATGCTCTTCTCGGGCGTATTGCTCTATTTGCTCGACATGTGGCTCGACTCTTGGGTGTGGTCGGCGGTGATACTCGCTTTTGCGTACATGATTGCCGGTCTGCTGATATTGAAAAATCCCGGTCCGTTCAGAAACAGAATGGTGCGTGTGTTCGCACCCATGTTCTTCGACCGTAAAGACGATGACGATGATGAGTAAGCAGGTGAAATATCGCGACCTCCGCACTATGGAGGAGTTGAAAAGGGCGCGCAGGAAATTGCGTATAATGCAGAATGTCAATGAGTCTTATCTCAGAGAAGACCTCGAAGAGCTTAAATACAGGCTCTCTCCATCGGTCATCTTCGGGCAGGCCAAAGACAAGCTGATACATTCGGGTTCGCTTTTTACAAAGATATTTGCAGGCATACGAATGTTTGTCGCGTTGAAAAACAGGTCGCGCAGATGAACGGGAGTGTTTAAAGCGGCATCTTCATTGTGGAGATGCCGCTTTTTTGTTGCCTATAAATTCTTTTTGGCTCACCTTAGATACTCCGCCTCGGTCAACCAAATAAGTATTTGCTTGCCTCTCGGCCTATTCGTATCGTTGACCTCTCGGTTTTAAGATACTCACGCTCGGCAGAATCAAACTATCGTTTGCTTTTGCCCTCGCTTAATCGTATATTTGGCTGTTGCCTTAGATACTTCGCCTCGGACAACCAAATAAAATTTGCTTGCCTCTCGGCCTATTCGTATCGTTGACCTCTCGGTTTTAAGATACTCACGCTCGGCAGAATCAAACTATCGTTTGCTTTTGCCCTCGCTTAATCGTATATTTGGCTGTTGCCTTAGATACTTCGCCTCGGACAACCAAATAAAATTTGCTTGCCTCTCGGCTTAATCGTATCTTTAACCTGTCGGTTTTAAGATACTCACGCTCGGCAGAATCAAACTATCGTTTGCTTTTGCTCTCGGCTTAATCGTATCTTTGCCGTGCCGATCGGCGCGTGTGTGGCGGTGTGCGGTCGGTTCTGCTTGTGCTGATTGCCTTTATGACGGCTGTCGGCACAAGGTGTTGCGATGTGATTGTTTGACTTATTAATATAGTGCAATGAGAAGATTTCTTTTGGTTGCCGTTGCCGTGATGGCGTTTGTTGCCGTGTCATGCAATGGCGGAGGGCGCACCTTGAAGGTGATGCAGTTTAATGTATGGCAGGAGGGGAGCGTGATAGCGGGCGGCTTCGAGGCCATGGCCGACGAGATTGTGCGCGCAGATGCCGATTTCGTGACCCTGAGCGAGGTGCGCAACTATGGCGGCACACGCTTTTGTGACCGCATAGTGGCGGCGTTGGCGGCGCGCGGCCACAAATACCACTCGTTTTACTCTTACGACTCGGGTCTGCTGAGCCGTTATCCCATCATAGACAGCGCCACCGTTTTCCCGCACCACAACGACCACGGCACCATATATAAGTTGGTGGCCGACGTCGAGGGCAGAGAGGTGGCCGTATATACCGCGCATCTCGATTACCTCAACTGCGCATATTACGACGCGCGTGGTTATGACGGCAGCTCATGGGCGCGCAAGAGTCCTGTTACCGATGTCGATACGTTGCTTGAGCTTAACCGCCGTTCGTTGCGTGACGACGCCATACGCAACTTCATAGCCGACTCACGGGGCGAGATAGAGAAAGGACGCATCGTCTTCATGGGCGGCGACCTTAACGAACCGTCGCACCTCGACTGGACCGACGCCACCAAAGAGATGCGTGACCATCAGGGCATGGTGGTGAGGTGGGATGTCACCTCGTTGCTCGACAGTGCCGGATTCGTCGACTGCTATCGTCAAATATTCCCCGACCCTGTGACCCATCCCGGCTTTACATTTCCGGCAGACTCTCCGGGTGCCGAGGTGAGCCGTCTGACATGGGCACCCCTTGCCGACGAGCGCGAGAGGATAGATTATATCTTCTATCATCCTGCCGAGGGGCTGACGCTCGACGAGGTCACCATAATAGGTCCGCGCGGCGACATACTCAGAAACGAACGTGTGGTCGAGCAGACACCCGACCCCATAATAGAACCGCTCGGTGTATGGCCGACAGACCATAAGGCGCTGCTTGCCGTTTTCACTTTGAAATAGTGTGATACATAGGTAAATCAAACCCTGTACAGTGAACTGCACAGGGTTTTTTGTTTTGTCTCTATTGGTGTGTCGCGAGCTTGGGGCTTGGTCGGTACCGCTGTTTTCCATAACCGGCGGGCGGTTGCGTTACGGCGCGGATGAGGCATATAAATCAAACCCTGTGCGGAAGCTCTCTGCACAGGGTTTTTGTCTTTATGGTGCGGGGCGGCTGTTTGTCGGGAAGGAATATTGCGAGCTTGGAGTTTGGTCGGTACCGCTGTTTCCCATAATGGACGGTCAGGTGCTGTGGCGTATATGGGCGTTGCGGCGCGGATGAGGCATATAAATCAAACCCTGTGCCGATCAGGTTATGCACAGGGTTTTTTGTTTTGTCGCGGGTTGAGGCGCCGCGGGCTTGGGGCTGTTGTTTCCCATTATGGGCGGTCACATCTCTATGTCGGCGGCGGCGCTCTTTATTATGCTGCATATCTCCTCTATCTGCTGCTCGGTGACGGTCAGGGGCGGCGCCACGCGCATGGCGGTGGGACAGAAGAGGAAGCTCTCGGTTATGAGTCCGCGTTCGACGCAGGCGGCAACCACCCTTTCGCGCAAAGCCTCGGTGTGGAAGTCGAGGGCTATCATAAGGCCTGTGCTCCGTATCTCTTTGAGCCCCGGCAGTCCTGAGAGCAACCGGCAGAAGAGCTGCTCTTTGGCCGGTATGGACGACATGAGCCCGTGGCGCTCGATATATTGCAGGGCGGCAAGTCCGGCGGCACAACAGACGGGATGGCCTCCGAAGGTGGTGATGTGGCCGAGCACGGGGTCGAAGGTGAGGCACTGCATCAGCTCATACGAGGCCATGAACCCTCCCAACGGCATGCCTCCGCCCATCGCCTTGGCCATGCATATGATGTCGGGAGCCACACCGTAACGCTCCCAGGCGAAGAGTGTGCCGGTGCGTCCGAAGCCGCTCTGTATCTCGTCGAATATCAACAGGGTGCCCGTTTGGTCGCACTTTTTGCGCAGGGCGGCAAGAAACCCGGGTGTCGATGCGTAATAGCCGCCCTCGCCTTGTATCGGCTCTATTAGCACGGCGGCGGTGCGCTCGGTTATCAGCTCTAAAGAGGCTGTGTCGTTGAAGGTCAGTTCTCTGACATCGGGCAGCAGGGGACGGAACGACGATTTGAAATACTCGCTGCCCATCATCGACAGAGCGCCGTGGGTGGAGCCGTGATAGGCGTTCCTGAACGAGGCCAGCTCCGTGCGACCCGTGTGTCGTTTGGCTAATTTGAGAGCCCCCTCTATGGCTTCGCTGCCCGAGTTGACGTAATAGAGGCAGTCGAGGGCCGGCGGGGTGTGGCGCGATATGGCCATGGCGAAATCGACTTCGGGGCTCTGTATCATCTCGCCATAGACCATGATGTGCATATAGCTTCGGGCCTGACGGCTGACGGCCTCGACCACATCGGGGTTGCAGTGGCCCACGTTGCTTACCGACACGCCCGATATCAGGTCTATGTAACGTTTGCCATCGGGCGTATATACGTATATGTCTTCGGCACGTGCCACCTCTATCGACATTGGCATGGGCGATGTTTGTGCCACGTGGCGCAGAAATTGCTTTTTCAGTCTTTCCATAGGTGCGGTTTTTGGTGGTATCTAGGTGCCCTGATTGTCGGGCTGCGGTGCATGGCCCGGCGGTCACACCCTGTATTTCTCGTCTTTCTCTATCATTTTGAGATAGCTCGTGTAACGCTCTTGTGAGAGTCTGCCATCCTCTATGGCGGCCTTGACGGCGCATCCCGGCTCGTGGGTGTGTGTGCAGTTGTTGAAGCGGCATTCGTGGCTCAGGGCGAAGAGGTCGGGCATGTAACGGCCCACCTCCTCGGGGCGTATGTCTATAAGGCCGAAGCCCTTGATGCCCGGGGTGTCTATGATGTAACCGCCGCCGGGCAGCTTGAACATCTCTGAGAATGTGGTGGTGTGGCGCCCTTTGAAGTGCGATGACGATATGTCGCCCACACGCGCGTTGACATGGGGGGCAATGGCGTTGATGAGGGTCGATTTGCCAACTCCCGAGTTGCCGGCAAAGAGCGACACACCCTCTGATGCCAGCTCCTTTATGCGGTCGGTGCCCTTGCCGGTGAGGCCCGAGCACTCGATGACCTCGTAACCCGCCGCCCGATAGGTGGCCGCAAAGCGGTCTATGAACTGGCGGAACACTTCGCCCTCGAAAAGGTCGCATTTGGTGAGCACTATCACCACGGGCACGTTATACATCTGTGCCGTCACCAGGAAGCGGTCGAGAAATTCGGGGCTTACCGGCGGAAAGTCGAGTGTGGTTACCAAAAAGAGGTGGTCTATGTTGGAGGCGATGATGTGGGCCTCTTTCGACAGGTTGGTCGAACGCCGAATGATGTAATTGCGGCGCGGCTCCAGGGCGGTTATCACTCCACGGGGGGCGCTCCTGAAACAATCGTCGGCCGGCGCGCTGTCGGCCTCGTCGTTGTCGGCAAGGTCGCCTGTGGATGCCTCGGGAGAGAAGACGACGTTGTCGCCCACGGTCAGCGGGTTGGTGGTGCGTACGCCGGCAAGACGCAGACGGCCTCTGAGACGACACCTCCAGATGCCTCCCTGCTCGTCTTCGATGTTATACCAGCTGCCGGTGCTCTTGACGACAATGCCTCTCATCAGTCTAACAATATGTCCATTATGCGTGAGAATTTGCTCTCTTGCCCCTCTTGCCCTTCATTGGCCTGCGCGGATGCCTTTTCGGTCTTGGCGGAGGGCTCTGCGGGCTTGACGGAAGGTTCGGCGGGTTTGTCGGCAGGCTTGGAGGCGGCGTTGTCGACGGCTGTTCGGGCGGCACGGCGCTTAAGCTCCTCCATTATGATATCCTCGGCGGAGCGTCCGTTTCTGCCGGATGCTTCCGTGGCCGGGGTGTCGCCGAAGCCTAGCTCGCGTTCTATGTTGCGGCGTATCTCCTCGGTGACAGAGGGCCCTTTGAAGTCGATGTGGGGAAAGAATGTCTGCGACAGGCGCAAGAGCGACATATATCCCGACGACTCTTTGAGCGAGTCGCGCCTGACCCATCCTGCTGTGTTGTTGAGGGCGTTGAAGAGGGCTATGAAGACGGCCAGCACTATAGCCATCTTAAGAAACGAGGCCACCGCACCGCATATCTTGTTTATGAAGCCCATGCCGGTGAAGTCTATCACACGGCTCACTATGCGGGCTGCAATGCCTATGGCCGTGAGCACCGCCACGAAGACCAGAAAGAACGACAGCGTGTAATTGTGCGAGAGCGAGGGCAGCAGCTTTACCGCAATCTCTTGGGCGAAGTTATACGATATGTATGCCGCCGCAATCACACCTATTATGCCGCACAACTCCAGCACCAGCCCGGCGCGATAGCCCTTGACTATGGCATAGAGAAACAGGACGGCCAATATTATGTCCAATGCATTCATCGGTTAACTGTTTTTGGGGTCGGCCTCAGAGCCCTTGCGGCTTTTGGATACGCGCGGACAGCGGGTGAAGGGCTTGGTGCGGTCGAAAAGGTAACGGTATGTGACGTGTGTCTTGTGCTTTTTGGCCATGACGTATGTCTCGATCATTCGTATCATAAGCGGGTTGAAGTCGCCCACCCACACCAGCTCGAGAGCGTCGTAATTGCCGCGTATCTGTGCGGCCACCTCTTTGAACTTGTTTATCATGGCCGACTCTATGCCCTTGCCCTGATACTCCGGGAGCACCCCGAATATCATGCTCATCACTATGCGGCACGATTTCCTTATCTTGAGGTGATATAGGAATTTGAGCTTGGCCCACAGGTTGAACTTGCCGTGCAGGTGGCGTATGGCGCCGTTGATGTCGGGCAGGTTGATGAAGAAGCCGATGGGCTCGCCGTTATGGAATGCGAATATGATAAGCCTGGGGTCGACAATGGGTCTTAGCGTGTCCATTATCTTTTTTGCCTGCTCGCGTGTGAGTGGCGACACTCCGTTGAAGCCCGCCCACGCCTTGTTGTATATGTTGCGGAAGTCTTCGGCCACACGGTCGAGCTCGTTTTTGCGCACCGAGCGGAAGAGGTATTCCGGGTTCTTGGCTATGCGCTCGGCCTTGGCGAAGAGGGCGTCGTTCATGTCGTCGCCCATAAGGTCGCGAGAGAACGAGTATTGGTTGAAATAGTTCTTGAAGCCGTAATCTTCAAACAGACGGGGGTAATAGGGGTGGTTGTAATTCATGCCGTATATGGGCGGGAAGAAACCGTCGTACAGCACCCCCCACCATGTGTCGCGCGGGCCGAAGTTTATGGGGCCGTCCATGGCTTCCAGGCCTTTGGCGGTCAGCCATTCACGTGCGGCGTCGAAGAGCATGGCAGCCACCTCGGCAGAGTCGATGCACTCGAAAAAGCCGCACCCTCCTGTGGGTTGCTCTATCGTTTTGGTGGCCTCTTTGCGGTTGTAAAAGGCGGCTATGCGTCCCACTATGCGTCCCTCTTGATCGCCGACAAGCCAGCGTATGGCCTCGCCGTCTTCAAACAGATTGTTCCTTGCGGGGTCGAAAACAGCCTCTATGTCGTGGTCCCACGGGCGTATATAGTTGTCGCATCCGGCATAGATGTCGTCGACCATGTCGAGAAATCGTTTGCGATCGGAGGCCGATTTGACCTCGAAAAGGAGATATTTAGCCATATTTTTATATATTTGTCGCCGAAACGTGCGGCCGAAAGAGCAATGACTCAGTGTGCCCCCGGTATAAAGCATCGAGCGGCAGGGCATGGCAAAGATAGGCATTTTATCGATAAACGCCCACGATTTAACAGAATAAATTGGATGAAAAAAGGTGTGTTAATGGCAGCGGCATTGCTTCTTGGCATTGGATGCAGCCCGCAAAAAGCAGATAAAATGGTTTCCGACGGCTTCAAATGGCAGATAGACAGATTTGACGACCTTAAAGTGTTGCGTTATCAGGTGCCCGACTTCGACTCGTTGTCGCTGCGTCAGAAAAAGTTGGTCTATTACCTGTCGCAGGCGGCATTGTGCGGGCGCGACATACTCTATGACCAGAGGTGCGCCGTCAACCTGCCGGTGAGAAAGACCCTTGAACAGATATACCTTGCCTATGACGGCGACAGGGGCGACAGTCGTTTCGTCTCTTTCGAGAAGTATCTCAAAAAGGTGTGGTTTGCAAACGGCATACATCACCATTATTCAAACGATAAGTTCACTCCCGGCTTTACCGAGAGCTATTTCGACTCTCTGGTGAGCCGCACCCCTTCGCTCAAGGGCAAGGACGCTCTCTTGGCGCAGGTTAAACCGGCCATATTCGATGCGACCCTTTACCGTTCGACCAACGACCAGAGCGACGGCATCGACATGGTCCAAGCCTCCTGCAACAGCTATTACGAGGGCCTGACACAGGCCGAGGTGGAGAGTTACCATGCCGCCCTTGTCGACCCGGCAGACCCGAAGCCCGTAATGGCGGGGCTCAACAGCCGTCTTGTAAAGCGCGACGGCAAGATAGAAGAGCAGGTGTGGCGTGTGGGCGGCCTTTACTCGCCGGCCATAGAGAAGATAGTTTACTGGCTCGGCAAGGCGGCGACCGTGGCGGAAAACCCCAAGCAGAAAGAGGTGATAGAGGCGCTGATATCTTACTATAAGAGCGGCGATCTGAGAGAGTTTGACCGTTACAGCATATTGTGGCTCGAAGATACCGACTCGCAGGTCGACTTCATAAACGGCTTCATAGAGAGTTACGGCGATCCGCTCGGTTACAGAGGCTCGTGGGAGGCCAACGTCAACTTCAAGAACATGGAGGCAACAGGGCGCACCGAGATATTGAGCCGCAACGCCCAGTGGTTTGAAGACAATTCTCCTATAGACTCCATATATAAAAAGGAGAGCGTGAAGGGGGTGTCGGCCAAGGTGATAACGGTGGCCCAGTTGGGCGGCGACTCCTATCCGGCCACTCCCATAGGCATAAACCTGCCCAACTCCGACTGGATACGCCGCGACCACGGCTCCAAGTCGGTGACCATACAAAACATAACGCATGCTTACGACAAGGTGGCCCAAGATAACGGCTTTGCCGAGGAGTTCACCCTGCGTGACGAAGACAGGCATATTGCGCGTAAGCACGGTGCCCTGGCCGATAATCTGCACACCGACATGCACGAGTGTCTGGGGCACGGCTCGGGCAAGCTGGCACCGGGTGTCAAGGGCGACGAGCTCAAAAATTACGGTTCCACCCTCGAGGAGGCGCGCGCCGACCTTTTCGCCCTCTATTATTTAGGTGACGACAAGTTGATAGAGCTGGGCATAATACCTGACAAGGATGTTATGAAGGCCGGTTATTATCACGCCATATTCAACGGGTTGATGGGTCAGCTGGTGCGCATAGAGCCGGGCAAGGATATCGCCGAGGCCCACATGCGCGACCGTCAGCTCATAGCCCGCTGGTGTTACGAGCACGGCAAGGCCGACAATGTGATAGAATTGGTGAAGAAAGATGGCAAGACATACGTGGTCATCAACGATTACGACAAGTTGCGCACCCTATTCGGAGAGCTGCTTGCCATGGTGCAGCGCATAAAGAGCGAGGGCGACTTTCAGGCCTGCCGCGATCTTGTCGAGGGTTATGGCGTCAAGGTCGACAAGGCTCTGCATGAAGAGGTGCTCGAACGGTTCGCCAAGCTCGACATAGCGCCGTACAGCGGCTTTGTCAACCCCGTGTTCACGCCCATAGACAAGAGGGGCAACAAGGTGAAGCCGTCTGACGACGATGCCATTGTCGATGTGACCGTATCGTATCCCGACGATTATGTCGAGCAGATGTTATGGTATTCGAGGGAATACTCTTTCCTTTAGTCTTTTAGCCGGAGGGAGCCGGGCGGCGTTTGTAAACGGAGGCTTTGGGGGCGGCCTTTTGAGAGATGGCATTTTAGGGTGAATGCTTTTGCGGGGTGATGGCGGCTTGTGAACGGAGGCCGGGGGCGAATGAGTTTTGGGGGAGGACGGCGTTTTTGTCGCTATCGGGCGTCATTGGCGCAGATTAAAACAATGTGATATGAAGACATTTTTCAGAATATTCGATTTTGCCCGGCCCGTGGGGGCTTATGCGGTGCCCTATTTTTTCTGCGTGGTATTGCATGCAGTGTTCAACACGCTTACATTCACGCTTATAATACCTCTGTTGAACACCCTGTTTGACGGTGAGGCCATGAGGCAGGTGGTGACGCAGATGCCCGATTTCGCGCTTAAGCCGCAATATCTGGAAGATGTGCTCAAATATCTGATATACCTTAAGTTCGGTACCGAATATTCGTTGCCCGACGTGTTGAAGTTTTTGGCCGTGGTGCTGATAGGGTCGGTGCTTTTGAGCAACGCTTTCAGGTTTGCATCGCAGAAGATAATGGAGAATTTCAGAATACACACGCTCTGTAATCTTCGCGACGCTCTTTATCGTAACGTCATGAGGCTCAATGTGCGTTTCTTTTCAAACGAACGTAAGGGCGATATCATATCGAAGCTGACATCTGATATAAACGTGGTGCAGTTCTGTGTCACCAACACCTTGCAGGTGGCATTCAAAGAGCCGGCCCTGATAATAGGCTATTTTGTGGCCCTTATTGCGATATCCGGCAAGCTCACCGTCTTCGTGCTTTGCATGCTGCCCTTTACGGCGCTTATCATTGGCTTTATAGTCAAACGTTTACGCCGAAGTGCGCGTCAGGCTCAAGAGGAGTTGGGGCAGATGGTGTCCATTGCCGAAGAGTCGCTTTCGGGGGTTAAGGTGATAAAGTCGTACAATGCGGTCGATTATGTGGTGGGTAAGTTTGCCGCCGTCAACAAGCGTTTCTCCGACCACATGCGTTCGATGGCAACACGTCAGCAGATGGCCTCGCCCATGTCTGAGTTTCTGGGCGTGTCGGCCGTGGCTGTCATCCTTATATATGGCGGCGGCATGGTGGTTGACGGTCAGCTCGACGCAGGCGCCTTTCTGGCCTATCTGGCTATGTTCTCGCAGGTGACGCGTCCCGCCCGCTCCATTGCCGACTCTTTCAGCACCATACATCAGGGGTTGGCCGCCGGCGACCGCGTCATAGAGTTGATAGACATGACGCCCGAGGTGTTGGACAAGCAAAATCCGCTGCCCATCAGTGGCTTCAACGAGTCGATAGAGTTTAGAAACGTCTCTTTCTCGTATGGAGAGAGAGAGGTGTTGCACGGCATAACCTTCACCATACGCAAGGGCGAGACCGTTGCCCTGGTGGGTGGCTCGGGTGGCGGCAAGTCGACCATTGCCGACCTGATACCGCGTTTTTATGATGTCACGGATGGGCAGATACTCATCGACGGGGTCGATATAAAAGAGTATAAACTTGCCGACCTGCGTTCGTTCATGGGCATAGTGTCGCAGGATGTGGCGCTCTTTAACGACACCATAGAGCAGAACATACGTCTGGGCGACACCGACAAGCCCTTTGCCGACGTGGTGGCTGCCGCCAAGGTGGCCAACGCCCACGGCTTCATAATGGAGACGCCGCATGGTTACGACACCAACATAGGCGACCGCGGCGCCAAGCTCTCGGGCGGACAACGTCAGCGCCTTAGCATAGCGCGGGCAGTGCTTCGCGACCCCCGCCTGCTGATACTCGACGAGGCCACCTCGGCCCTCGACACCGAGAGCGAGAAATTAGTGCAGGAGGCTCTCTCGTCGATACTCGTCGGGCGCACGTCGCTGGTTATCGCACACCGTCTGAGCACCATTCAGCATGCCGACAAGATAATAGTCATAGATAAGGGTATGATTGTTGAAGAGGGAAGACATGATGAGCTTGTGGCAGCAGGCGGCACCTATAGTAAACTTATTGAATTGCAGCAGGTTTAGTGTGTCGGCGGTTGCCGTGTGGCGGTTCGGTTGCGGGGGTGTTTAAAGGCTTGTCGGTTGCATGGCAGGGGGGGCGGAAATGGTTGAGGGGTTGAATTGCAACGGGCCGTGGTGCTTGCAGTGGTGATGCGGCGGGCATCTGCGGGGGCGCTTACATGGCGGCGGGTGTGATGGCTTTTGACCGGGGCAAGGGTGGCGACAATGATATGGCAAGGGTGGCATAGGTTGAAAAACATATATGCTTATGAAACATATTTTACTTGTTATGGCGGCCTTTATGTGCGTGTTCACGGCGTTGGGCCAGCGGCTTGTTTCAGGCGAGAAGGCCCCTAAATTGGCCGTTTTGAAGTATATATACGGTGGCACACCCGACAAGGGACGTCCTGTTTTGATTGAGTTTTTCGTGGCGTCGGGCAACCAGGCCGAGCTTCAGATAAAAGAGGTGTCGGCGTTTGCCGATAAATATCGCGGTAAGATAGATGTTGTGCTTATCAGCGGCGACAACGAGACGGTCACACGTTCGTTCTTCAGCGGGCCGGCACCGCATTTCTCTGTCGCCATAGATGCCTCGGGCAAGACATTTGCCGACTATAAGGTGAGTTACGTGCCTTTTTCGGTGTTGGTGGACGGCAAAGGCAGCTATATATGGCAGGGACGACTTAAGTCTATACCTGACAATGTGTTGAGCGCCGTTGCCGGACGCTGACGGGTGGTACGTATGCCCGGGTGGTGTTGTCCGTGCGCGTATTTGAACGTACGGAGGCTGAACATGTTACAACAAACGACCTTATGCCCGATTACATAAGGTCGTTTGTTTTTTGTCGTTACTGTTGTCAAGATAAAACCGTTGTTGTCAACACAAACCGTTCCCGTGTGTGTCAACAAAAACCGTTTACCGCTTTTGTCAAAGCCGACACTTCCTGCCGACCTGTTGACAAAATAACCCGTTCCCGTGTGTGTCAAGACAAACCGTTTGCCGTGTTGTCTCAAAGCAGCCATTGCAAACATACGGCAAGGCGACGGCAGGTGCGGCCCGGGGTTATTTGCAGTTGTCAAACCCGTATCCCTCTTGTTGCGGGCATACGTTGACCTCGACCTCCCAGCCGAAGTAATTGGCATTTTTGCCATAGGTCTCAGGTATGGCGCCTGTCAGTCTGTTGCCTTTCACGCTCAGCTCTTTGAGCCCTGAGAGGCTTCCTATGGCTTCGGGGAGTGAGCCTGTGAGGTTGTTGTTCATAAGGCCGAGGGCGGTGAGGTTGGCAAGGTTGCCTATCTCTTCGGGTATGGTGCCCGAAAGCTCGTTGCCGTAAAGATGCAGGCGTGTAAGGGACGATATGTTGCCTAAAGCCGGGGGTATGGTGCCTGTGAACTTATTGTCATACAGGTATATATATTCGGCAATCTGAAGCCTGTCCATATCGGCGGGTATGGAGCCTGAAAGCTCGTTGCCGCCCAACCACAGGTTACGCAGGTAACTGAGGTTGCATATCTCGGCGGGCAGGCTGCCGGTAAGACCGTTTTCAGTAAGGTTGAGCGAGGTTACGCGCATGCCGTTGGGCGATGTGCCCAGCCCGACGCCGTGCCACTTGGTCATGGGGTCGGTGAGCGTCCATTGCCTCTTCCAGCTCAGGCCGCCGCAGTCGTTGTATAACTTCACCAATGCCAGGCTGTCGCTCGAGCGTGAGCCGGTGCCGAACTGATAGACCGTAAAGGTGGTCACTATGGTTGTGTCGGGTATGGCAAAGCGCAGGTCGGCACGGCGGAACTCTATGGCGCTGTTTTGCGTGTAATCGATCTTGAGCGTCTTTTTGGCCATCAGATAGGTGGCGGGGGCTTCGGTGACGCTGAGCCACGGATAGTCGGCTATGTTTTCTATGAGATACGGGCGGTTGAGCTCCATCTCGACAACTTCGCTTCCGGCATCAGATGTCACCTCTAACCCTTTGGGGCTGAAGTTGATGGCCCACGGCTCGCTCTCTTGCTTTATGACGAGGGTGTCGCGTTGTTCGGAGCCGTTCACCATGCATATAACCTCCAGGCGTCCCTCGCGGGGCTGTGTGTCTGTGTTGGCTTCTATGGTGATGTCTATGGAGGCGGACTCATTGCCCGACAGAGGCTCGGCGCTGCACCATTTCTCTATGGGTGCGATGCGCCAGTCGACGGCATAAGAGGTGATGTTGGCATAGAAGGTCTGCTTTTCCGACGACTTGGTATATGTGGCGGTGACCCAGTCGGCATGAGGATAGCTTGTTTCGTCGTCTTTCTTCTTGCAAGACAACAGTGCCAGTGCCACTGTGAGAATCAATAATATGTTTTTCATAGGGGGAGTGCTGTTTTAGAGTGATTCGAGCATGCGTTTGAGCACTGTGGTGGCCGATATCTCGCGGTTGGCGGCTTCGGGTATGACCAGAGAGCGGGGGCCCTCTATGACATCGTCGGTCACTATCATGCCTCGTCTGACGGGCAGACAGTGCATGAAGCAGGCGTCATTGGTGAGCGCCATCTTGCGGCTGTCGACAGTCCACGACCTGTCGGCAGACAATATCTTGCCGTAATTGTCACCCGAGTATGCCGACCAGTTTTTCGCGTATATGAAGTCGGCGCCCTCGAAGGCTTTGTCCTGGTCGTATTCTATGGTGGCCCCTTGGGTGAAACGGCTGTCGAGCTCATATCCGTGCGGGTGGGTTATCACCAGCTCATAACCTGCGGCCAGCGACCATTCGGCAAATGAGTTGGGCACGGCCTGCGGGAGAGCCCGCGGGTGAGGCGCCCATGTGAGCACCACTTTGGGTCTGGTGCGGCTTTTGTGCTCCTCTATGGTGATGATGTCGGCAAAGCCTTGCAGCGGATGGCCTGTGGCGGCCTCCATGCTGAAAACGGGGCGTCCCGAGTGTTCTATAAACTGCCTTATCACCGTCTCGTTATAGTCATAGTCGCGTGACTGCAACCCGGCAAACGAGCGTACGCCTATGATGTCGCAATAGCACCCCATCACGGGAATGGCCTCGAGGAGATGCTCCGGTTTGTCGCCGTCCATTATAACGCCCCTCTCGGTCTCGAGCTTCCATGCACCGGCATTCACATCGAGCACAATGACATTCATGCCTAAGTTAAGGGCCGCCTTCTGGGTGCTCAGACGGGTGCGCAGACTTGAATTGAAGAAGACCATCATGAGGGTCTTGTTTCGTCCCAGAGTGTCATATTTGAAACGGTCCGCCTTTATTTCAAATGCTTCACGGAGAGCATCTTGCAGGTTGCCCAAGTCGGACACGGAGGTGAAATAACGCATATAGATAGTTTTTCTCGGAACAAAGGTAACAAAAAATCGTTATCCATCATAAAAAGGTGACGCCTATCTGTGGCGGGGGTGTAATGAAATGAAGAGAAAGAGATTGAAAATTTTGGCAAATTTCGTATCTTTGTATTGTTTAACGAGTAACTGTTTGAAAAATATGGCGTATAAAGCATTAGATATAGCTAAGGCTATTTTAAAATTGTCTAATCCTGAAGTGGGTGATTTTATTTCTAACATGAAACTTCAGAAGCTGCTTTATTATACACAGGGCTTTTCTTTGGTTGTGTTTGGGAAACCGCTTTTTGACGAAGATATTAGGGCATGGGCTTATGGCCCTGTTGTGGAATGTGTGTATCAAAATTACAAGGGACACGGTTCGGAAGCAATTTATCCTGATGAAAAATTCGACACCTCTTTTTTAACAAGCGAAGAGCAAGATTTATTGGTGAGCGTATATGAGGTTTACGGTCAATTTTCAGCATTGAAACTCATGAATATGACTCATGATGAGTCGCCTTGGAAAAACACGCCTCGCAATGAAATAATAACACATGACTTAATGGTTGCCTTTTTTAAAAATTTGGTTGATGGTGAAAATTAAATCACAAAAAGGCACCGTTAAAAAAGGGCGTGTATTGCTTGCAGATAAATCTGAATTAGATTTATCTCATCCTGTCTTTTGCTTTAAATATTTGCATAAAGATTATAGCCTTGACAAGTGTACAGCTGAAGAAAAGCGGGCTCTTATCGAGCAGTTGGTCTTATTGAGTCAGTTTGAATGGAAGGCTTTGCAGCTGTCGGGTCGACATGGTCTCGGTTCGGAAAAAATAGAGATTAATTCTCTGAATAACGGTATTCGCATTCCTTACGATTTAACGCAAGAGGTGAAGCATCTGTTGGCATTCAGGTTTGATGGCAAAAAAGTGATTGTGGGGCATAGAGAAAGGTTTGTTTTTCATGTGCTTTTTATTGATAGAAATTTTACGCTTTACAACCACTGATGCGTAACATAATTATAAATAGAGGAGATTGCACACAATCTCCTCTATATTTTTTGCTTTGATGTGAAATATAATTGATGTCAAATGCTTTGAATGAGACACGAGCCTATCTGTGGCGGGGGCCTTGTCGCAGGGCCTTACGCCAGCGGTATGTCTATCATGGGCAGGCCGGTGTGGCGCTCCAGATAGTCGCGGGTGTCTGTCTCGATGGTTTTGTCGTCGAGGCTCGGATAGGCGTTATAGAGCAGTGCGGTGACCGTTATGCCGCGCTTTTCCAGCGCCTCGAGAGAGAGGAGCGTGTGGCTGATGCTGCCGAGACGTCCCGAGGTGACCATAAAGATGGGGTAACCGCGCCGGGCCACATAATCTATGGTCAGCAGGTTGTCGGTAAGGGGCACCATCAGTCCGCCGGCACCCTCCAGCAGCACTATGTCGTAAATCCCGGAAAGGGCGTCGGTGGCACGTTCCATCTTGTCGATGTCGAGCGGGCGGCGGTCTATGCGGGCGGCAAGGTGGGGCGAGCACGGGTATGTGAATATCTCGGGTGCCGTGAGGCCCGACAGGTCTTCGGGGGTCGGCTCTATGCCCATGAGGCGGCGGTGCAGCTCTATGTCTTCCGAGCTGTCGGCACAACCCGTCTGCACCAGCTTCTGAGTGGTGACACTGCGGCCGGCGGCGGCAAGCTCGCGGGCAAGTATGCCGGTGGCGTAACTTTTGCCCACGTTGGTGTCTATGCCGCTTATGAAATAGACGCCGCGGGGAATCGAGGCAAGAAACTCTTTATCCATATCTGTTTTTTTAGTCGTTGAAAATAAGCTGTTTGTCTTTTGCGGCTGCCTGGCCGGGCAGCTGTTGTCAGGCATAGATCTTTCCGTCGGCGGCAGTCACTTTCCGCGGTGAGGGTCACTTTTTGCTGGCCACTATGTACACCGGGTGATAGGTGAGGGTGACGGGGTGGTACAACGAGTCGTAATCGGCTATCAGCTTGCGTGTCGCGGCCACACCCAAGGGACGCTCTATGGCGGCCACACCCGTGCGTCTGAGGTGGCGCAGGGCGTCACGGGCCGAGGCGAATGTCATTGTCATGAGCTCCTGGCTCATGTGCTCGAGTGTAAGCGACGGTGCCATCATCGCTTTAAGCTCATCGCACGAGGGGTAATGGAGACGCACACCCGAGAGCGATCCTATCTCGCGCATGTTTTCGACGCCATAGGTGGCTATGGCCATGACGCCGCCACGGGCCAGGGCCTCAGAGCAACGCAATATGAAGCGCGCCGGGTTGTCAAACCATTGCATGGCCGACGACGACACCACCGCCGATAGATCCTGCGGCAACTCCATCTCCTCGGCATCTTCGGCCACAAAGCGCACGGCCGGGCCCTCTATGTCGGCCAGACAGTGACGGTAACTCTCCGACAGGTCGGCCATAAGCAGGCTCGCAGGGGCAAACTCGCTTATCAGAAGGCGCGACATTATGCCGGTGCCGCATCCTGCCTCGAATATGTGCCCGCCCTTAGGGGTGAACGGGCGCATAAGTTCGGTAAGACGGCAGGCAATGCGCCGTTGGGCCACCGCCTCATTGTCGTATGTGGCTATGGCCTCGCCGAAACGCTCCCTTATCAGACCTTTGTCCATCAACCTATCTCTATGACGTGGCGCAACAGTGTGTCGTCGTAATGGGGTGCCTCTATCGTTATTATCTCTGCGGCGCCGTCTCTGCGGTGGGCGGCCTCTTGTGCCGCGGGTGCGAATATGGCGTCGCGGCCCGTCACTATGGCCTTGCTCCAGGGCACCACGGCGTGTGTGCGGGTGCATGCCTCTCCTATGGCGCGCAGCTCGTCGTGCAGTGAGGCGACATCTCTTGCAGGCAGGTGGCCGGCAAACTTAGCGGCCGCAGAGGCACCTCCGCACATGCGACGTCGGAACGCCTCCACGCTTTTGTCGCTCATGTTGTCGAGGGTGCCCTTGAAAACGGCAGGCGATATGCCGAACCCGTCAGACACCGGTGTGGATGTGCCGCCAACGGCAATGCTCTCCTTTACCTCCACGCCTATCGACGGCATGGTGCATGCGGCGGCCCACACACCCATAGACCAGGCGGTGATGCGGCAGGCGTCGTATCCGCTCAGAAGAGAGGCGTCGAACTCAAGGTCGGTATAATCATACAACACCAGCAGGTCGCCGCGGCCGTCCACATAGTCGGCAAAGGGGTTGGCGTCCATGCCCCAGCCGGCAAAAAAGAGTGTCAACAGGCTTGTGTCGCCTTGTTTTACGAACTTCGCTTTCATTTTTTCTCGTTTTGAAACAGGAACTTGCACTTGCGTAAGTCACCCCCGCAGCCCCTTGTGTGTCACCCATGCATGCTTCTGCGGGTGCATTTCTGTGTGTCCCTGAGGAAATCGCCCGCCTCCTGCCGGTCACCCCCGCATGCCCTTGTCGATGCACTCGAGCAGACGGTCGCACTGACTGTCGGTCACCGTTGCGGTGAGCGATATGCGTATGCGAGACATGCCCTCGGGCACGGTGGGCGGACGTATGGGCAGCAGATAGAAGCCCCCCTCTCTGAGCCTGCGGGCCAGCTCGACGCTCTTGCGGCTCTCGCCCACGATTAGCGGTATTATGTGGCTCTCTGACGGCGTGTGATGGCCCAGCGACTCCAGCCCCCGCCGCAGACGTGCCGACACCGACGCCAGTCGCTCCCGGCGGTCGGTCATGCCTGCCAGACGCTCCATCACAAAGCGGCTCCACAACAGCGACACCGGCGGCAGTGCGGTGGTGAATATGAACGGTCGGGCACGGTTGACAAGGTAACGTTTCACCACATCGTGGCATATGAGGTAAGCACCCGTCGAGCCGAGCGCCTTGCCCATGGTGCCCACCAGCATGTCGACCTCGTCGAGCAGGCCGCTCTCCTGCACCACGCCCAATCCTTGCGCCCCGTATGCGCCCACGCCGTGAGCCTCGTCTATATAGAGCATCATGTTGGGATAACGGCGTCGCATGTCGGTGAGTATGCCAATGTCGCATCGGTCGCCGTCCATGCTGAATATGCTCTCGGTGACCACTATCACGCTCTTGTACTCCCCGGCGTATGTGCCCAGTATGTGTTCGAGGTGCCCATAATCGTTGTGACGGAACCGTTTGTGTGTGGCGCCCGAGAGCCTTATGCCGTCTATGATTGAGGCGTGCACCAGTTTGTCTGACACTATGAGCGTGTCGGCGTCGCTTATTGCGGGCAACACGCCGCTGTTGAGGTGGTATCCGCTTGAGAATACTATGGCCGCCCGTCCGCCGTAAAGCGATGACAGCAGGGCTTCAAGCTCTCTGTATGCGTTGCTCTCGCCGGTGAGCAGACGCGACGACGAGGCGCTCATCAAAGGTTCGTCAGCGGCTCCGAGCGATGCCAGGAAACGGGCCTCCAGATCCCTGTCCGCGGCAATCGACAGATAGTCGTTGGACGACAGGTTGAGCATGGCTCCCTCTGTGTCATCTCCGTGGCGGACATCATGCACATATCCGTGGCCGAACACGGCGGATGGCAACACCCTGAGGTTGTCGCTTTCGGCTAATTGCGCCAGCTCTTCTTCGAGCCTGTCATAAAGCGGATGTGTCATTGCTCGGCAGCTGTTTCGACCATCACGCGGCAGAGTTGTTCTATCTGCTCGTCGGTCATTATATATTGAGGCATGGTGTAAAGCAACCGCCCGAACGGACGCAGCCACACACCCCTGTCGACAAGGTGGCGTTGTGTCGTCTCCATGTCGACGCTCTTTTTAAGCTCTATCACACCTATGGCGCCCAACACCCTGACGTCGGCAACGCTGTCGAGCCCGGTGGCGGGGGCCAGTCCCTTCCTTAAGCCCCGTTCTATGGCCTTTATGCGTTCCTGCCACGGCGAGGCGAGCAACAGACGTGTCGATGCCAACGCCACGGCACATGCCAGAGGGTTGGCCATGAAGGTGGGTCCGTGCATGAACACCCCCGGCGTACCGGCCGATATGGTGCGAGCCACATGCCCGGAGGTGAGCACCGCCGACATGGTCATGTAACCGCCCGTGAGCGCCTTGCCTATGCACATGATGTCGGGCTCTATGCCGGCATGTTCCCAGGCAAACAGCTTGCCCGTGCGGCCGAAGCCTGTGGCTATCTCGTCGAATATCAGCAATATGTCGTGCTCGCGCGCCAGCCTCGCCGCCTCCTTCAGATAACGGGGATGGTATATGCGCATGCCGCCCGCCCCCTGCACTATCGGTTCTATTATAAGGGCCGCCAGCGTGTCGGCATGTGTGCGTATCAGATGCTCGAGGGGAGCTATGTCGCAGTCGTCCCACTCCCCGTCGAAGCGGCATTGTGGGGCGTCGGCAAAGAGACGGCGGGGCAGGGCGCTGCCGAAGAGTGTGTGCATGCCGCCCACAGGGTCGCACACGCTCATGGCGTTCCATGTGTCGCCGTGGTAACCCGACCGCACGGTGGCAATGTTCTCTTTGCGGCTCATGCCCCTGGCTGCCTGATATTGCACGGCCATCTTCAGCGCCACCTCAACGGCCACCGAGCCCGAGTCGGCGTAAAATATGTTGTTCATGGAGGGAGGCGCAATCTCGAGCAACAGCTTGCCGAGCTCTATGGCAGGGTCGTGCGTCAGGCCGCCGAACATGACGTGCGACATGCGCTCTGCCTGGTCGGCGAGGGCCTTGTTGAGCACAGGGTGGTTGTAACCGTGTATGACGCACCACCACGACGACATGCCCTCGAGCAGCCGTCGCCCGTCGTCGAGGGTGATGTAAACGCCGTCGGCATGCGTCACCTTATAAGTGGTGAGAGGCTCTGTGGCCGAGGTGTATGGATGCCACAGGTGGTCTCTGTCGAAGTTGTCCATGTCGGTTTTTCTTATATTCCCGCAAAGTTAAGAATTTTTTGATATACGGGGATAAAAATTCAATGGTGCGGCAAGTCCCGGCGGTATCTGCATCAGGGCCAACGGCGTTGCATGTCACAAAAAAAAGACCGGTGGGTGCCGGTCTTTCTTGTGTTATGGTCAGCTCTTCTTGAGGAATTTTTTTGCCAGATATTTGCGTGTTGGTTCGTCTATGAGCTTGAGGCAGACGTAAGCCAGGGCTATGGAGCCGAAGAAGAGGGCCAGGGCGCCGGGCAGCGACTGCGCGAAGGTGAGATCGTTGTTTTTTACCCATGCATAATAGAGATAGAGGAAAGGGTAATGCACCATGTAAAGGGGGTACGATATGTCGCCGAGGAACTTGCACAGCTTGGTGGTTACCTTGTCGGTGGTCTTGCCCGACGCACCCAGATATACTATGAGGGGGAATATGGCGATTACGCATATTGCGTCGTACACTCCGTTCATCCACAGGCTGTCGGCGTCGCCTATGCGTGGTATGGCCGCCAGTGCCACTATGGCCGCAGAGCCTATCCAGAAGGCGCCTTTTACATGCACGGGCTTGAATATGCGGGCAAGCAGCAGACCTGCCGAGAATGCAAACAGCAGGCGCAGCGAGCCGCCCAGTATGTTCATGCCGTCCATGGCGAAGCCCACGCACAGATCGCCCATCGGGCCGAATATCGAGAACGCCGCCAGACCGAACGCCGCAACGCCCACCACGACAGAGAGCGCCACCGTGGGCAGCTTTCTGAGCACGAATGCGTAAAGCAGGTTGCCGATATATTCGAAAAGCAGCGACCATGTGGGCCCGTTAAGCGGATACATCTCGCCCACGCCGCGTATCTCGAAGCTCTTGGGTGCGGGTATCATCAAGGCATTGAGCACCATCGACAGCAGCAGCATGCCCACCGACACCTTGGAGACGTCCCACGCCGAGCAGCCCTGAGTGTAAAAGACGGCGGCGCCTATTACGGCTCCCACCACCACCATGGGTTGCAGACGTATCAGTCGACGCAGTATAAATTCTTTGACAGTCATGCTCTTGGTTTTCCATCTGTCGTCATAGGCATAGCCCACCACGAAACCCGAGAGGATGAAGAAGAAGTCGACGGCCAGATAGCCGTGGTTTATTATCTGGTCGAGGTGGCTGGTGCAATACGACTCGAACACGTGGAACCACACGACGGTAAGGGCCGCCACGCCTCGCAGACCGTCCAGTATGGCATAATGCGGCTTTGTGTCTGCGAATGCTGACGATGAGATTTTTTCCATGCTTTTGATATTGTTTGTTTTTAATAGGTTTCTGTCGCGTTATCGGTTAGGCTCCTTTACGTCTTTGTGTATGCGGGGTTTGTGTCTTGCCATCTTTGCGGTCTATGGCGCTTCTGCGTCTTGGGCGGTTGGTTCTTACTGTCGTCTTTGCCGCTTGTGCGGTTACATGGCCCGGTTTTGTCTTTGTGCCAGATAACGTATTCCCACGGGGCACTGCCAGCAACGCCTCTCCCTGCAATATCGCTTGTCGAGCTGTATCAGGGCCTGCGAGTCGAAAGCGCTTCTGACCTCTATGCAGGTGTCGTACTTGCCTGTGATGCTGTTCCTCTCGCCGTCTATCATGTCGAACATCTCCACCACTGTCGAGGCCTCGTCTTCATCTTCCGTGCAGTCGTTTTTCATGCGGTCGAACATGAACGGCAGCACGAAGTTTATCAACAGACGGTCTGTCTTGTCTTTGGTGATGCGATGGCCGGTCGACACCTCTTCGCACCGTTTGCCGAGCGCATAATGGTCGCGCCAATATTCCGACGGCGCCCTGTCGAACAGTCCGCGCAACGACTCCATGGTGTCGCACTCGCACATTCTGAAATACAACGGCTTTATGTCGGCCAGTATCGCCGCCGTCTGTGCTATCAGAAGGGCGGGCGAGGTGTCGCGGTAAGAGGCGCGGCGCCAACGTTCATACGATATGGGCGTCAGGCGATAACCTTTGCGCAGACGCTCGAATATGGCCCGCAGACGATAGACATAGTCGTCGGCTTCGGCCACTGACGCCTCTGAGAGAAAGCCAGCCGCACCGAGCAACAGTGCCTCCACTGCCACCTTGTCGCTTTCGTTGTCGCCACATACCAACGACGATATTATTCTGTTGTGGCCTATTATGGTGCTCAACTCGCCGAACAGTTTGCGGTTTTCCGGGTTGCTTATCATGATGGTGTCGAACAGAGCCGCCACAGCCATGTCGCAGTCGCCGCCTCCGGCCAGATGCCTGATGTGTCGCAGGTGGACACACTTGTCAGAGAGCCGCTCTATCAAAAGCCGTGTTTTGATGGAGGCCAGCGAGGTGGGCTCCATGGCACCGAGCATGTCGGGACACAGATAGTCGCTGCCGCTGACGGTAAGGTCGCGATAACGCCTCTCGAGCTCTTGCGTAAGCGGCAGGCGTATGCAGTCGACATCACCGCCCGAGGGTAACGGACGTTTGGGCGTATGCACCTTGTCGGCCACCAGCAGTACGACAGACTCTCTGTCGGCCACACTCAGCGACATCCACTCGTTGTCGTCGTCCATTATGAGCACACTGCCACGAAGAGTGCGCGAACCTATCGTCACCTCTGCGCCACGCACCGATACGAACCCGCGTGAGGGTGTGGCATCGCCTCTGCGAAGAAGGGTCACGCCGCCGATGTCGGAACCCAATGGCAGGTGCGTCCATAGGTAACACATAAGAGCAACTCTGTCCGAAAACCCTCTCATAATTACAAAAATTAATTTAACTAAACAAAATTAATTAAAAATATTTTAAATTAACACTAATATTTTTGACTTTTTATCCTTTTGTGTACAATAAATGTCCGTCAAGTCGCAGCAAACAAACCTATACTGAGGCTTTTATGTGGATTGCGGGCACTGCCGTCGTTATTTTGCCGGCACTGCCGTTGTTTTGCTGACACTGCCTCCGGCGGCCCTTCCGGGGGAGGGGTCACGGACCCCGTT
>CAMRVW010000013.1 GCA_947054185.1 uncultured Rikenellaceae bacterium
TCGAGAGTGTCGAGGATGTGATTTAAGTGTGAGGTCGGAGAGCGTGAGCGGGCCCTCGTTCCTCGGGCCGCATCGGCGCGGAGGTCAAGGGTGTGGTGAGGTTCGCGCGTGGTGGGTGACAAAGACGGGCAACACCTTGTATTGGCCGGTACATGCCTTTGGCGTGACGGAGAGCGGAACGGGGCCTGCGGAGGGCAGGGCGTGGAGGTGATGGGCGGTGTGAGCGGGATTAATTCACTGCACTATATGTTGCTCTGCGGAGTGCGGCCCTCCGTTTGTCGGAGGCTCCGGGCCGCTCTGGACTCGTGCCTCGTCCCGTTCACAAGGAAAAAGCTTACGGATATTTCGTAATGCCGAGCACAAAGAATGTGTGCGGTTTTCGTTCCTCAGACCGTGCCTGCTGGGAATGGTGGGCCGACCTGCGGTCGGCCGCATCGGGGAGGAGGTCGAGGGCGTGATGATGATCTGGCGTGGTGTGTTATAGAGACGAGCGGCACCTTGGATTGGCCGGGACATACCTTTGGCGTGAACGAACCACGGGCCGAGCCTGGGAGGCAAAGCGTGGAGGTGATGGGCGGCAGGGATGTGCCTTAGTCACTGCATATAATTATCAAGCGGGGTTACGGGCCTCCTGGGGGATTTCCTGCCCACCGCGAGGTGCGGTCCGTTGCGGCCTCATCCTTCAGCCGCCCTGCCGGCACGGAAGCCATGCGGGACAAAACTTGTCGGGCATAAAGGATGTGTGCGGGGCATGATGAGATTCGGGCGTGGTGGCTGGCAAAGACGACAGCACCTTGGGTTGGCCGGGGTGCCGTGACTTTGGCGTGGAGGAGCTTCGGGCCGAGCCTGGGAGGCAAAGCGTGAAGGTGATGGGCGGCAGGGATGTGCCTTAGTCACTGAACTATAATAACCAAGCGGGGTTACGGGCCTCCGTTGGGGGAGGCTTCGGCCCGTTGCGGCCTCGTGCCTCGGCCGCCCTGCCGGAGCGGAGCCATGCGGTGTAAAAACTTGCCTAATTATAAGGAATATAAGTGGTCGGACAATAGAGGGCGTAATAAAAGTTCGGGCGTGGTGTGTGACAAAGACGAGCGGCACCTTAGATTGATCGGTACGTGCCTTTAGCGAAAATAAGCTTCGGGCCGAGCCTGGGAGGCAAAAACCTCCTGGCGCGCTTCCGTTTCGGAAAAACACGCCTGACACGCAACACCAAGGTTACCGATATCCCTCCTAAACGACAAGACTGCCTCCTCAATCAGAAACAGACCTCCGTCGAGCTATTTCATGACACAGAAAGCACCCGACTCTCAAACAATATAAAAAACACTCTGTCCGTACGCACCGTACAGACAGAGTGTCTCGAACAACTGCCTTACAACTGATAACGGGTACCCCTCCCGAAACGGAAGCCCAAACCGCACATAAGGTTGTCGGGATACCTGAACTGACGCGCCTTGTAACCTATCATCAGGAAGACATGCGGGGTCACCTCGAAACGAAGAGAGACCACCTGATAAGAGGGAGGCAGACTGCCTGCACCCTGTATTACGTCATAACCCAAAGCGGCTGATATGGTGAAATAGGGCATCACGAAATCGGCCTTTGCCGCCACACCCAAGGCCATGCGGTCAGATGGATTTGCAGGGGTGTACCTCAGTCCGTTAGGCGTCAGCTCGTAAGACATGCCGCGACTCTTGTCATAGCTGAAGTCGAGCGAGCCACCTATACGTATCTTCCTGCTCAGCACATACATGGGAGAGAACGACACCCCCGCCACAAGCAGCTTTTTGTTCAGGTAAGGCTTGTCGAGCGGATAATTGGATGTATCGAGTATCGCATCTTTCCACGACAGATAAGACGAAAACTCATACGACATGGCCCGCTTGAACGAGGGACGCAATATGTGGCGAGTCGAGAAATAACGGTCATACTCGCGGTTGAAGTAATACTTCACACCCATGATTCCCGATATTATGTTGATGCCGTTGTTGGGAGTACGCGTATTGCCGTTGGAATAATGAGTGGCCGACAAACCGAGGTTAAGGCCTATATTTTTGTTTACTATGTAATTAAAATAAAACGCCGCATTGATATAGGCGTTTAATTTCGAACCGATGACATCGTTTATCATGTTCTCCGGATACCGGTAATGCTTCCAGCCGCCCGACAGACCGAACTTCCACTCGTAATTGAAACTCAGCCGCGGCGATATGCCGGCAATGCGCGCCCCTTGAAACAGGTATATGCCCCAAGGAGTGCCCAAATCCTGCTTATGGTAATAGGTGGACAAAAACAGGCCGACCCCCTGATAGGGCGACCCGTAAAGAATATCCTGCGATGTGCCGCGCCGCGCTTGAAAACCATACTTTATGGCATATAACGACTGATTGCTTATTGGCGTACCTTTTAGGTTATTGCCTTTCATGAAGTTGTTACCCGCCGTCGCCACCCGTCCGAAAGAGGTCTCCACACCGACGAAATGGGTAAATCGTCGTCGCATGCGGGCAAAATCGCTCTCCGACTGCGACATGGCATCACCATAGCCGGAGCCGCCCGGGCCTTTACCCGACTTCGACGCCGTCCCCGCCTGCCGCAGACTGTCCGACCGATCGGCCGACGACACAGGGCCGACGACATTGCGCATGGTGTCTATCCTTATAAGGCTGTCGGCCGACCAACGTGCCTTGTCGATGCGCGACTTATTACCTATCAATATGGCATTGTCTATCATGATGAGGCTGTCGGCGCAAATACGGGCCTTGATAAGACGATATACGCTGTCGGCAGCCAGCGCATCAGACAACAGCAGGCTGTCCGCCGACAAACGCGCCCTGTCTATGCGCGACAGGCCGTAAACCAGCACCAAAACCGTGTCTCTCTTGGTCGGTGCCTCGGAAGCAACCGCTTCAGGCAAGGTATCGACACGGTCACCCGCAATATCAACCGGGGCCGTCACACCCACGGGCACACAACCATCGCCCTCCGATGCGAACAGAAAGGTACTTCCGCAGAACAGAAGCACCGAAAAGATGATTAATACACGTATAAGTCTAAATCTCAAGGTCATAAAGGTATTGTCCTCTGGCCGTTTTAAAACCGTCCGGACTTTAAATTCTCATCAAAATCCAAACGGTTCGAATAATACATCTATATATCAGAACAGGAAATCATCCGCAGCCCTTTCGCGCATACATACCGACACGTAAAGTCGATATCGCACTGGCACTATCGGATCAACCCTTTGTCAAACTTCTCCTTTATGACCTTGAGCATATCGTCGACCATAAGATCGAGATTCCACTCGGGCGCCCAATCCCACTCTTTACGTGCACAACTGTCGTCCATCTTGTTGGGCCAGCTCTCTGCAATGGCTTTCTTGACAGGATCGACCTCGTATGTCATGGTAAACTCAGGCATACGTTTTTTGATTGCCGCATAGAGTATTTCGGGTGTAAAGCTCATAGACGCTATGTTGAAGCTGTTGCGGTGCACAAGGCGTGAGGGATCGGCCTCCATGAGCTTGACGCATGCGTTGAGGGCGTCGGGCATGTACATCATGTCCATATATACATTCTCGGGCACCGGGCACACGAACGAACCTTTGCGTATCGCTTCATAGAATATCTCCACCGCATAGTCGGTCGTGCCGCCGCCGGGCAGGGTCACGTTGGATATGATGCCGGGGAAGCGCACACTGCGAGAGTCGACACCGAAACGGCTGTGGTAATAATCTGAAAGAAGCTCGCCGCTGACCTTGCATACGCCGTAAATGGTATTGGGCCGCATTATGGTGTCTTGCGGGGTGTCGTCATGGGGGGTGTTCTCACCGAACGCACCTATGGAGCTGGGGGTGAATATCGCGCAACCGAACCAACGTGCCACCTCAAGACAGTTGGTCAAAGCGCCCATATTGATACGCCATGCCAATGTGGGGTTCTTCTCGCCGGTTGCCGAGAGCAGGGCCACAAGATTGAATATGGTGTCGACCTTGTATTTATGCACCAATGAAGCCAATGCGGCACACTCCATTACATCGAGTTGCTCGAAAGGGCCGTCATCGCTGATATTGTCAGTTTTACGGATGTCTGCGGCAATAACGTTCTGATTGCCGTAAATAGAACGAAGATGAGCGGTAAGCTCGGAACCGATCTGACCGCCGGCACCGACTATCAATATGTTTTTCATTGTCTCTGATTTGATTTTGTGCAAATGTAAGCAAAATTTCAATTGATTATCCACATTATGCGTTATTTTTATATCTTGTTTTTTACAAAAGCCCGACTATCGGTCAGCCACCAAGACAAAGACCCCGAAGCAAGACACGGCAAACCGCCGACACCACGCCATTCCCGACACAAGACCCGCACCCGTATATCAGACAGAAAAAACGCACCTGTCCCATCTGACTGAAAAGAGCAGGAAAGACAGACCGGCATCAAAGCCGGTCTGTCTTTCCTGCTCTTTTTCAGTCACCCCTTATTTTTCAGAGTCGTCCTCCTTGGCATCGGCAGCCCCGGCCCCCTCTTGAGCCGCACCTTTCAGATATGACGGCAAATTCATTCCCGCCATTTTGAACAGGTCGTTGAGCGGAGGCACGGCACCCATCATGCCCGATATGAAATTGGCGGTCGAGGTCTTGCCCTCGCCATTGTTCCCGCCGTCCCAAACGGTCACCTTGTCTATCTTTATGTTCTTGACAGCCTCAACCTGTGTGCGCACCAACTCAGGCAACTTGTCGGTAACCAGCAGCATGACAGCCTTGTCGGGATTACCAGCCGCAGCCTTGACTATGCGGTCGTAACCTTCGGCCTGCTTGGTAAGTATCTCGAAGTTACCGCGGGCCTCGGCCTCTTTCTTGGCGAATATGGCGTCGGCCTCACCCTGAGCCAACCGACGCAGACGCTCGGCCTCGGCCTCAGCCTCGATGATGACCTTGTCTTTCTCTATCTGCGCGGGCACAACCACGTTGGCCGTGCGCGTTGCTTTCTCGCGGGCCGCACGAGCCATCTCGGCCTCTTTCTCGGCCATATAGGCCTCTTCGAAAGCCTTCGCCGACTGCACCTTCTCGGCCGCCATGGCCCTGCGCGAAGCCTCGGCCTCTTTCTCACGACGTATGGCGTCCGAATTGGCGATCATTATCTTGGCGCTGTTTTCACCCTCAACGGCGCTTGCATTGGCCTCGGAGGTGCGTATGCGGGTGTCGCGCACAGTCTCGGCAATGCGTATGTCTTTGTCGCGGTCGGCCTCGGCCTTGCCTATCTCTCCGAAACGGTTCTGCTCGGCCACGCTCTTCTTGGCATCGTTTATGGCCTTTGCCGCAGCCTCTTTACCCAAAGCCTCGATATAACCCGACTCGTCGCGTATGTCGGTGACGTTGACATTTATCAGCTTAAGGCCTATCTTGCGCAACTCGGCGTCGACATTGACGCTCACATTGGCCAGAAACTTGTCGCGGTCGGCGTTTATCTCCTCGATATCCATGGTGGCGATAACAAGACGCAACTGACCGAAAAGTATATCCTGCGCCAGGTCTTTGATGTTCTCCAATCTCAACCCCAACAGACGCTCGGCCGCATTGGTCATGCTGTCGGCGTCGGTCGATATGCCGACGGTAAAGCGGCAGGGCACATCCACACGTATGTTCTGCTTGCTGAGGGCGTTGGTGAGGTTACACTCTATGGCAATAGGTGTCAGATCCAAAAAGGCATAACTCTGAAACACCGGCCATATGAAGGCCGCACCGCCGTGCACACACCGCGCGGAACTTTTACTGCCGTTCTTTGCCCGTCCCGTCTTGCCGTACACCACCAGAATCTTGTCTGACGGGCAACGTTTGTAACGAGACAATATCGCCGCAAACGTAACGAACAACACGACGACAAACACAATAACAATTGTTTCCATAAACTATCAATATATTGCGAGAGGCTGAACTCCCGCACGTGATTACAATTTCTCGACTATCAGCGTCGACTCGTCGGCAGCCTCGACCACGACTATGGGCACACCCGACGGCACGGCCCCCTGACGGCAAAGCGCATCATACTCGCGCACCGCCCCCTGTATGGTTATCTGCACCTTGCCCACGCCGCCCTCGGGAATGGCTATATAGACCTTGCCGCGGCACCCTTTGGCGCTCCGGCGCAAGTCTATGTTGCCTGACTGTTCCATACGGCTCATAAGGTAAAACAGATACATCACCGCCGCCACCAGCGCCACGCCGGCGACCACAGACAACACCACGGTGACGGTAACCGAAAAGCGCTCTTTGAGAGCTATGGCCGTCCAGCCGAACCCCAAAAAGAAGTTGACGAAGTTTCTGAACGTAAACAACTCGAACGGAGTGTCGACTGCCATGTCGACATCGCCGCCACCCATGTCGCCGTCACTGTCCATACCCATGAACGTCATGACCGTCTGGACCACGAACACCAGGCTGGAGACAATCACCACCACCCACAATATCTTCTCGAAAGTACCGAGAGCATAAAACCATTCCATAACCTATAATCTTTTCACAACGATACGGGCATAAAAGCGAGTCTGTTCGCGCCCGCTTCAAGCGTAAGCATCTCAGACAACAGTCAAAGATATGCAAAATAATTGTGATCTGCAACATATTTACGCCAAGCAATCTCCATTTCATAAGCCGGCCACACTTAAGACACCCCATGCCTTAACATTTACATAAAAAGAAGCGTTCCGCACCTCTCGAAAAAGATGCGGAACGCCATTGTATGTCGACTCTGCAAAGCTATTTGGCCTTGGGATACAACGATTTTATCTTGGCGATGAACTCTGCCGCCGGAGCGCCGCCCACCATTCGCGCCAGCTCATTGCCTTTGGAGTCGAGTATCAGAAAAGTGGGATAAGCGGTAACGGAATATGCACCCGAGAGCTTTATGCCCTCGCCCTTCTCCATGTCATACTTCACGGGTATGAAATTGCTGTTGATAAATTTGCCGACCGACTCTTGCGTGAATACATCCGACGCCATTCGCTTGCAGGGACCGCACCACGAAGCGTAAGCATCGACGAATATGGGTTTGTTCTCGGCCACCGACGCCCTCTGCGCCGCCGCAAAATCAATATCGCGAAAGGCCACGCCTTTGGTCTGGGCCGTTGCCGCCACACCGACGAACAACGATACGAGCAGAAAAAGTAATTTCTTCATATAAAAGTGATTTTTTGATTTGCCGGTCTTTCATGAACGGCCGACTCTGTTTCAAGCAAAAACCATGCCCCTCAGGGCTCGGGAACATCGAAAATCAGACACGGTCGTGTCGCCGTCTTGCCATATAACGTAACCGGGTGATAAAAAATTATATGCGCCCCTCTTTTTTTGCCGTGGAGAGCATGCCGCATGCCGCGAAGATATCCTCGCCGCGCGACGCCCTTACGGTGGTTATTATGCCGTGTTGTTCCAGCCGCGACTTAAAACGGACTATCGCCTCTTCAGACGAGGGGGCAAGATCGCTGTCGGGTATGCGGTGAAACCTTATGAGATTGACACGCGCGCCCATGCCGCCGATAAGCCGCGCCAGACGGTCGGCATCGGAGAGACGGTCGTTCACTCCGGCAAACATGGTATATTCAAAGCTCAGGCGACGCTGCCCCTTGAAGTCATAACCGCGCAAAAGACGCACCGTCTGCTCTATGGGGTAACGCCTCTCTGTCGGCATCAGACTGCCGCGCACCGCAGCATCGGGCGAATGCAGGCTCACGGCCAGATGCACACGCGTACGCTCTAAAAACAGCGGCAACGACTCCGACACGCCTATGGTCGAGAGCGTCACCCTGGTGGGACTCCACGCCATGCCCCAGGGCGCCGTTATCACATCTATGGCCCCGAGCACCTCCCGCATATTGTCGAGCGGCTCGCCCATGCCCATAAACACTATGTTGGTAAGGCGGCGGCTCTCATCTATCGAGAATATCTGATTCACTATCTCGCCCGCCGTAAGACTGCGTCTGAAACCGCCGCGCCCCGTCATGCAGAAGCGGCAACCCATGCGGCACCCCTCCTGCGACGACACGCACAGAGTGGCACGGTCGCCGTCGGGTATGTATGCCGACTCTATGGCGCCGCCCGTCGAGGTGGGAAACAGATATTTGCGCGTCCCGTCCACCGACTCGGCCACATCGGTATACGGCATGCGCCCTATCGTATAATCGTCAGAAAGCCGTGCCCGCATAACGGCAGACAGCGAGGTCATGTCGGCAAACCCTGTCGCCCTGTGCACATATATCCACTCGGCAAGCTGACGTGCATTGAACGGTTTGCCGCCCGAGGCCGAAACAATACGGGCCAAATCGTCAGGGCCCAGACCCAATAACGGTTGTTTATTCATAATGGCAAATATAATCCGTTTGACGGTCACGGCCAAATTTTAATACATATATATAAGCCGGCCCGCGACGCCCCTCTTTGCCCCACCCCGCCTCTTCCGCTTCGAGTCGGGCCCACATCATTCAACACCTGCAATTTTAACGGCCATAAATCTTATAGTTTAATCGAAAAAACCTCGCAAAGAGATATAGAGATAAATAAATCTTGTAAAAATTGTTTGACATTCTTTTTTCTTTAAAATATTTTTCACACATTTGTAGAATGATAAGCGTCCGAACAGAGCCGCACAGGTGCCGTTAATGCGGTTGTTTCGCAATGATTTACTGAATGTTGCGCACACTTTGCAGGCAAACGATTGCGCCGTATGAATAACAGCGCGCAGGCATGTTCGAGACCCTGAAATTGAAAAACGTTAAAAAAAGATATTGACAATGGAAGTAAAAAAATCACCCAAGGCAGACCTTCAGAATAAAAGGAGTTTGTTTCTGCTTACAGGTTTGATTGTCGCGCTCATTGCCGTTTACGGCATGTTCAACTGGAGCCAGAAAGAGGTCGGCGTGACAATATTGGAACAGGAGACCGTCATTATCGAGCAAGAGGTGGTCGAGCAGACACGCCACGAGGAGCCTCCCAAGGTTGAGCCTCCCAAGGTGGTCACCCCCGTCGTATCTGACATTCTTGAAATCACCGACAGCAAGATCAAAGCCAGCGAGGAGTTCAACTTCGACTCTGAGTTTTCCGAAGACGCGCCTATCGTCATCAAGCAGGTCGGCGGCGGCGAAGAAGACCTTATGAAAGAGGAGGTGCCTGTGCTTCGTGCCGAGACCATGCCCTCGTTCAACGGCAAGGCCAATGCCGATGCCACGGCAGAATTCCGCCAATGGGTCGGCCGCAACATACAATACCCCCCCTTGGCAGAGGAAAACAACATCACCGGCCGTGTCACCATCCGTTTCGTCATCGAGCGTGACGGCTCTGTCAGCAGCGTGGAGGCTCTGGCCAGCCCCGACAAACTGCTCTCTGACGAGGCCATACGCGTGGTATCCAAGTCTCCGAAGTGGACTCCCGGCGAGCAACGCGGCAAGAAGGTGCGCGTGGCCGTGATCGTCCCCATCGACTTCCGTCTGTAATGACAAGAGAGACAAAATCGCACAAGACCGGTCGGGCTGACCGGTCTTTTTTTATTGTCACACAGCACCATGCCAAGTGTGCACACTCTTCGTTTCGGCTTTTCGCACCGCAATCAAGGCATGCAGCATAAAGCATCCCGCAACTGTCTGCCCGGCCATTGTGCCCGGACTCTCTGACTCTGCCTTTCCACGCTGTTGCCCGTTAAGTTCCTTTTTTCAAATGGGAAGACGGAAAAATTACTATATTTGTAAAATAATATAAGTATATGCAAGCAAGCAACGGAATAATATTGAATGACAACGAGCGGGAGAGGGCCGTTCTGGTGTCGGTTCAACGACCTATAGACAAAGACTCGCAGATAACCGAATATCTCGACGAGCTGGCCATGCTGGCCGACACTGCCGGCGCATCGGTGGTGCGACGGTTCACGCAAAAGCTGCCCCAGGCAAGCAGCCGCACATACGTCGGCCCGGGCAAGCTGGGCGAGATAGCCGCATACATTGAAGAGAACGGCATTGACACCGTCATCTTCGACGACGAGCTGTCACCCACCCAACAACGCAACATCGAGGCCGAGCTTAAGGTCAAGGTGCTCGACCGCACAACCCTCATACTCGACATATTCGCCTCACGCGCACAGACGGCCTATGCCAAAACGCAGGTCGAGCTGGCGCAATACAAATATCTGCTGCCGCGCCTTACCGGCATGTGGACCCACCTGGAAAGACAACGCGGCGGCATAGGCATGCGCGGCCCCGGCGAGAGGGAGATAGAGACCGACCGCCGCATCATACGCGACAAGATAAAGAGGCTCGAGCAGGAGCTGGGACGCATAGACCGTCAGATGGCCACCCAGCGAAGCGGCCGCAACGCCATGGTGCGCGTGGCGCTGGTGGGTTACACCAACGTGGGCAAGTCGACCATAATGAACCTGCTCTCCAAGAGCGATGTCTTCGCCGAAGACAAACTCTTCGCCACCCTCGACACAACGGTGCGTAAGGTGGTCATTGACAACATACCTTTCCTGCTCTCCGACACCGTGGGCTTCATACGCAAGCTGCCACACCAGCTGATAGAGTCGTTCAAATCGACGCTCGACGAGGTGCGCGAGGCCGACCTGCTCCTGCACGTGGTGGACGTCTCGCACCCCAACTTCGAAGAGCAATACGAGGTTGTCAACCGCACACTCGAGGAGCTGGGCGCCGCCGGCAAGCCGCTCTTCCTCATCTTCAACAAGATGGACGCTTACAAGCACACCCCCAAGGCGGAAGATGACCTTACCGAGGCAACAAAAGAGAATGTGTCGTTAGACGATCTTATAAAGACATGGATGGGCAAGATGCACGAGGCCTGCATATTCATATCGGCCAAAGAGCGCATCAACCTGACCACCTTCCGCCGCAACCTCTATGCAGTGATACGCGGCATACACCACACACGTTATCCACACAACAATTACCTTTTTTAAAACAGATGGGACGATACGAGGAAGAGAAACAACGTCAGCTCGACATGCGTTACCTTCGCATGGCGCGCATCTGGTCTGAAAACTCATATTGCGTACGCCGACGCGTGGGAGCGCTGCTGGTCAAAGACAAGATGATAATATCCGACGGTTACAACGGCACCCCCCAGGGTTTCGAGAACGTATGCGAAGACGAAAACAACAAAACCAAGCCATACGTGCTCCATGCCGAAGCCAACGCCATCACCAAGGTGGCCAAGAGCAACAACAACAGCCTGGGGGCCACCCTCTATGTCACCGCCTCGCCATGCATCGAATGCGCCAAGCTGATAATACAGGCGGGAATAACACGGGTTGTCTTCTGCGACGATTACCACTCGGAAGAGGGTGTGCACCTGCTGCAACGCGCCGGCATAGATATAGTCAAATGCTCCGATGTGAACATCTGACCCACGCAACCGCCATGTATCGCAATACGTGCAAACCGCCGCAAGGCAACCGGCAATAAGGGCCGACGACAGAAACGAAACAAAAGACAGGCAAGAGACACAACAGGCGATGATAGTAAAAAAACTTGCAGGACAGACAATGACTTACGGGTTGAGCACCATAATGGTGAAATTCATCAACTATGCCCTTACCATCTATTTCACCCGTATACTCACCGACAGCCAATACGGTGTGCAGAGCTTCTATTACGCCTTCATACCCTTCGGCCTCACCGTGCTCACCATGGGCCTCGAGACCGGCTATTTCCGTTTTGCCGGCAAGTGCGACTCTGCCGAAAGCAGAGAGAGGCTCTTCTCCACAGTGCTCAGCGCCGTTGCCACAGCGTCGTTGCTCTTTTTTGCGGCCGTGATGCTCTTTTTGGAGCCCATATACGAATATACCGCCTCGCTGGGGGCAGGCAGCCGTCCCATCATAATGATGTGCGGGGCGCTCATTGCCATAGACGCCATATCGGCCATACCGTACGCCCGTCTGAGAGCCGAAGAGCGCACCAAGAGGTTCGTTGTCACAAAGGTGGCCAACGTGCTCATAAACGTGGGTCTGTGCCTCTTTTTTTACTCGGTGCTGCCACGTGTGAACCATCTGGGGGCGTTCGGATGGATGTGGATAGACGACTTCGGCGTGGGTTACATCTTCGTGGCCAACCTAATGGCCAGCCTGGCCACCGTCGTGATGCTCATGCCCCAGTTCAGCGGCTTTCGTCCGCGCATAGACCGCAGGCTGTTGGGTTCACTGCTCATATTCAGCGCACCGCTTCTGGTGAGCGGCCTTAGCGGCACGGCCAACGAGTTCATAGACCGCCAGTTGCTTGCGGCACTGCTGCCGCCCGAGGTCAAGATGAGCTCCGTGGGCATATACTCGGGCGTCATGAAGATAGCCGCCCTGATGTATCTGTTCATACAGATGTATCGGTTTGCTGCCGAACCGCTCTTTCTGACCAACATAAAAAAAGAGGATTTCAAAACGGCCAATGCCGAGGCCATGAAGTTCTTTATCATAGTGTCGGTGGGTATATTCCTGCTCATAACGCTATATATAGACCTTTTTCAATACTTCCTCGGCCCCTCTTTCAGGGTTGGCATGAAAATAGTGCCCATATTGCTGCTCTCTAACATGATGATAGGCATATATGTCAATCTATCGTTTTGGTATAAGATAACCGAGCGCACCATCTTCGCCGTGGTCATATCGCTGGCGGGTCTGCTGGTGACCATATCTCTCAATCTGCTGCTGATACCCCGGCTGGGTTACGAGGGGTCGGCATGGGCGCGTCTGGGATGCGAAAGCTGCATGGTGGTGCTCAGTTACCTGCTCAACAGGCATTATTACCCCATAAGGTACGATTTAAGGTCGGCAGCCTTTTACATGACACTCGGAGGAGCCATATACGGGCTGTCGGTGCTTCTGTCGCCGGACGACACGGCTCTGAGGCTGGCACTCAACACGCTGCTGCTGGCACTCTTCGGGTTTATATTCATCAAAAAAGAGCGCATCGACGCCAAAGCCTTGATAACAGCCATTATTAACAAGATAAAAAACAGACAATGAAACAACAGGTCAAGATCATAAACCGCTCAGGCAACGAGCTTCCCGAGTATCAGACTCCCCAGTCGGCAGGCATGGACGTAAGGGCCCGCCTGGAGGCCCCTGTGACTATAAAGCCCCTTGAGAGGGTGATGATACCCACAGGTCTTTACGTCGAGCTGCCCGACGGTTACGAGATGCAGGTGCGTCCCCGCAGCGGTCTGGCCGCCAAACACGGCATTACGGTGCTCAACTCACCCGGCACGATAGATGCCGACTATCGCGGCGAGATAAAGGTCATACTGGTCAACCTCTCAGACACCCCTTTCACCATCGAACACGGCGAACGCATCGCACAACTGGTGGTGACGCAATACACCCGCGTGTGCTGGCAACCGAGCGACTCGCTTAGCGAGAGCGAGCGCGGCGAAGGCGGCTTCGGTTCGACAAACACCAAGTAATATGTCTATCGTAAAACATATCACAGCCCTTTTGCCGGCACTTATGTGCATGTGCATTACGGCACACGCCGCGACAACCGGAGCATATGCCATGCCCGAGGCCGCTGCCGTCGACACCCCTGCCCGTGATGACGGCAACACTTACGACCGCAAGGGACGCATAAAAATAGTGGCCTCGTCGTTCAAGGAGAGCCGCATGCAGGCATTCGATTACTATCTGCGCGGTGTGCAGTCACTTGAAGAGGGCGACGGCGAGAAGGCACTGGCCCTCTTCGAGACGGCACTGGAATGCGACTCTCTTCATGCGCCGTCATCATACCGTATATCCACGCTTCTGGCCGACAAGGAAGAGGCGTTGCGTCAGGCCCGACGTGCATGGAGCCTCGACAGCGCCAACTTCTGGTACGCCTCGCAGACGGGAGCCCTGCTCACTCAGATGGGACGTTACGACCGGGCCATAGAGGTGTGGCGATATTGCCGCGACCTCAAACCCGACGACATACAGATACACCAATACATCGCGGCCCTTTACAACGTTCGCGGACAGACCCTCTCGGCCATAGCCACCATAGACACCGCCCTCACGCGATTTGTCGACGACCTCGACCTGCTCGAATACAGGGGTGAGCTGCTGGCAGCGGCATACCGTCCGCGCGAGGTGATAGCCAATGCCCAACGCATGCTCGCCCTTGCCCCCGACAATGCCCGTTACATGGCACTGCTCGCCCGGGGACACGCCTCCGCCGGCTCTGACACCCTGGCGGCAGTATGCTTCAAGCGGGCCATCGACCGCGACAGCACCGACCTCGAGGTGCTGATAAACGCAGCCATGTTTTACGAAAGCACCAATAGCGTAAACGACTATCTCGATGTGCTCAACATGCTGCTGGCCAACGACAAGATAGCCATAGAAGACAAGCTGGCATACATAGAGCAACTGATGGAGAACATACCGCTCTATCGCAAATACATATACACGATAGAACGCCTTCTCAACACGCTGCGGCTCTATCATGCCGACAGTTACCGTGTGGACCGCCTCTATGCGCGTCACCTGACCCACATAGGACGCACCTCCGAGGCACTCGACATATTCAAGGCACGATGCGCCGATGCTCTCGACGAAACATCGCTCGACGCCTATATGAGCGTCATATCCATGGAGTCATACCTCAAAAGGCCCGACTCCGTGGCCTCGTATGCCCGCGCCGCCATGGAACGGTTCCCGCACGACACCGACCTGCCACTGCTTTACGCCGCAACCCTGCATGAGCGGTCGGAGCACAAAGAGGCCATCGCCGTTGTAAGGAAAAGCCTCAAGAACATACGCACCGACTCCATACGAAGCCTCTATCACGGCTTCATAGGCGACATGGAACAACAGTCGGGCCGTATGAAACAGTGCTATAAGGAGTATGACAAGGCCCTGTCGTACAACCCCGACAACATCAACGTGCTCAACAATTACAGCTATTTCCTGAGCCTTGAGGGACGCGACCTCGACCGTGCCCTGGCCATGTCGTCGCGGGTGCTGGAGGCCGAACCGTCGAATGCCACGTACATAGATACTTACGGCTGGATCCTCTTTCGGTCGGGCCTTTACAAAGAGGCGCGCACCTATCTGCTCAAAGCCGTCGCCCTCGAAGAGAACCCCTCTGCCGAGCTGCTCACCCACTATGGCGACGTATTATACAAGTTAGGCGAAAAGACCAACGCCGTCATATACTGGCAAAAGGCAATAAAAGCAGGCGGCGACAAAGAGATGCTCGAAAAAAGAATCAAAGAGGGCATCGAATAGAGCGCCCGACACAACCCTTGACATAAGGACAGACGCCCTATGTCAAGGGTGTTTTTTCATCACCCGCACTCACCGCCCTCATAAAAAACACCCCGACGCGCAAAATCGTTTTCCATTACGCCCATCTTAAAACCGCCGCACACCGCCCGGCCATAGCCCGCCTTACAAAGCGGCATTCAGTGCCGGACACGGCACAATCGGCCCACCATAACATTCTGATTAATAATACATTAACAAAACAACCTCATTATTAGCGGCTTAACAACTTGTTGATAACTTTTGTCGCCGTGTGCTGTTTTTTGTTATAAATTTGCCTCACGTTACAAGGAGAAACCTTTGGGAAAACGGTGTCGGCAAAACATCAGATACGATTTCAACAGAAACCTTATATATCAAAAACTGCGATGAAAGAATATTCATACGAAGATGCGGTGGCAGGGTCGATAGACTATTTCGACGGCGACAGCCTGGCAGCCACCGTATGGGTAAGTAAATATGCGCTGAAAGACTCTTTCGGCCACATTTACGAAAACTCTCCAGAGATGATGCACGAGCGCATCGCTTCGGAGCTGGCACGGATAGAGGCCAAATACCCCAATGCGCTCACCGCCGACAAGATAAAGCCGCTGATAGACGGTTTCAAGTATGTCATACCGCAGGGCGGCCCCATGACCGGCATCGGCAACAACTTGCAGATCGCCTCTCTGTCAAACTGTTTCGTCATAGGGCACAACGGCCCGGCAGACTCGTACGGCGGCATCATACGCATTGACGAAGAGCAGGTTCAGCTCATGAAACGACGCGGCGGTGTGGGCCACGACCTCTCGCACCTGCGTCCTTCCGGTACACCCGTGCTCAACAGCGCCCTCACCTCCACGGGCATAGTGCCCTTCATGGAGCGTTACTCCAACTCCACGCGCGAGGTGGCGCAAGACGGACGACGCGGCGCTCTCATGCTCTCGCTCTCGATAAAACACCCCGACGCCGAGCACTTCATCGACGCCAAGGTGGAGACGGGCAAGGTCACCGGCGCCAATATCTCCATCAAGATAGACGACCGGTTCATGAAGTGCGTCCACTCGGGCGACAAATATCGTCAGCAATTCCCCATCGACTCAGACAACCCCTCCATAGTCAACGACATAGACGCCAAAAGACTGTGGAAAAAGATCATACACAACGCGTGGAAATCGGCCGAGCCGGGTGTGCTTTTCTGGGACACCATCATACGCGAGTCGATACCCGACTGTTATGCCGACCTCGGCTTCCGCACCGTGTCGACCAACCCCTGCGGCGAGATACCACTCTGCCCTTACGACAGCTGCCGTCTTCTGGCCATCAACCTTTACAGCTATGTCGACGCCCCCTTCACCTCGAAGGCATCGTTCAACTTCGACAAGTTCAAGGCCCACATAGCCATTGCCATGCACATGATGGACGACATCATCGACCTTGAGCTGGAAAAGATAGAGGCCATAATACAGAAGATAGAGGCCGACCCCGAAAGCGACGATCTGCGCCGCGTGGAGCTCGACCTGTGGAAGAAAATACGCACCAAAGCCCTCGAGGGACGCCGCACCGGCCTCGGCATCACGGCCGAAGGCGACATGCTGGCAGCGCTCGGTTACCGTTACGGCACCGACGAGGCCATAGACTTTGCCGTCAAGGTGCAGAAAACACTGGCCATAGAGGCATATCGCGCCTCTGTCGAGATGGCCAAAGAGCGTGGTCCGTTCACCATATACGACGCAGAGCGCGAGAAGAACAACCCCATGATAGGGCGCATACGCAAGGAAGACCCCGCCCTCTATGACGACATGGTCAAATACGGCCGACGCAACATAGCCATGCTGACCATAGCGCCCACAGGCACCACAAGCCTCATGAGCCAGACCACATCGGGCATAGAGCCTGTGTTCATGCCTTTCTATAAGCGTCGCCGCAAGGTCAACCCCAACGACAAATCGGTCAACATCACCTTCGTGGACGAGGTGGGCGACTCATGGGAAGAGTATTACATCTTCCACCACAAGTTTTTGGTGTGGGCACGTACGCAAGGATTCACGCCGGAACAGGTGGCAGCCATGAGCAACGACAAGATAGAAGAGCTGGTGGCCCGCTCACCATATCACAAAGCCACATCAAACGACATTGACTGGGTGGCCAAGGTCAAGATGCAGGGCGCCATGCAGAAATGGGTCGACCACTCCATCTCGGTAACCGTCAACCTGCCGTCAACCATCACCGAAGAGATGGTCGCCAAGGTATATGAAACGGCATGGGAATGCGGCTGTAAAGGAGTCACCGTATACCGTGACGGCTCGCGCGACGGTGTGCTGGTATCTGCCAACAATAAAAAAGGCAAAGACGAGCACCCGCTAAAACGTCCCAAAGAGCTTGAAGCCGATATTGTGCGTTTCAAGAACGGCAAAGAGGACTGGATAGCCTTCGTGGGCATATACAACGGTCGCCCTTACGAGATCTTCACAGGCAAGATAGAAGAGGAAGATGCCCTTTACATACCCAAACGCATCAACAAGGGCGTGATAATAAAGGTGGTCGAAGAGGACGGCTCCAAACGTTACGACTTCCAGTATGAAGACAAATACGGTTACCGCAACACCATAGGCGGCATATCGCGAATGTTCGACGAGACATTCTGGAATTACGCCAAACTTATCTCGGGTGTCTTGCGCAACGGCATGCCCATACTCCATGTCGTCACCCTGGTGTCGTCTCTCCACTTCGACATCGAGTCTATCAACACATGGAAAAACGGTGTGTCGCGCGCACTTGCCAAATACATACCCTCAGGCACCAAAACAACCAAGAAGTGCTCTGAGTGCGGCGAAGAGTCGCTGGTATATCAAGAGGGTTGCTTAGTGTGCACCTCATGCGGCCACTCCAAGTGCGGATAAAACATGCGCTTGAAATATTGCAAAATCCCCGCGGGAATTTTTCCACGGGGATTTTTTTATGGATGGGGCCGGCGTCGGTCCACTTCCGCCCCGGCAAGCACGGACTGAGGAACGAAAACCGCACACTGCTCCTTATGAACGGGACGACCCAAGGAGTCCCGAGCGGCCCGGAGCCTCCCCCAACGGAGGGCCGCAACCCCGAACAGCAATATATAGGTCAGTGAATTACTCCCGCTCACACCGCGCATCACCTCCCCGCCTTGCCCTCCGCAGGCTCCGTTCCGCTCTCCGTCTCGCAAAAAGGCACGGCACCCCAACCAATCCAAGGTGTCGCCCGTCTCTTTCATCCGCCACGCGCGACCCTCACCACGCCTCAGACCTCCACGCCGATGCGGCCCTCGTTCCTCGGGCCCGCCCACGCTCTCAGCCTCATGCCAAAAGCACATCCCCTCTCTCCCGACCCCGAATCCGCGCCCCATGCGGCCGACCTGCGGTCGGCCCGCAGCGGTCTGAGTGAAACGAACACCGCACACTGTTCCTTATACCCGACACAAGAAGTGTGGAGCAAACAAAATTCCTTGCAAACGGGCTGAGGCACGATAGCCCGAGCGGCCCGGAGCCTCCGCCAAACGGAGGGCCGCACACCGCAGAGCAATATATAATGCAGTGAATTAAGCACGAAATAGCTGCGAATCTATTTCCCGCCTTGCCCTCCGCAGGCTCCGTTCCACTCTCCGTCACGCCAATGGCACATCCCCCACTCTCCAGACCTCGAATCCGCACCCCATGTGGCCGACCTGCGGTCGGCCCGTCGATATTTTGCCGTACTGCCGTTATTGTTTTCCGCCCTGCCCCTTATTTTTTGCCGCCCCCTTTCCGCGAGAGGCATGGCCCATGTTTGACATCATTCAGGCACAAAATCCATGGGCCGAAAACAGATATGTCATAAATGTGTTTCGACATTCGTCTTACACATTTATGACATATCTGTACTTATTCCTTAGTTTGTCCTCAATATCTCAAATCGGGGTCCGAGCCCCCTCCCCCGGAAGGGCCGCCTTAAGGCAGTGTCCGCAAAAACGGCAGTCCCCGCAAAATAATTGAAGTGCAGACCATCACTTCCGTGACCGCACCACAGCCGCCACGGTGAGGGCTATGACAACGACAGAGGGTATCGCCACCGCATAGATATTAATGGAGTGTCCGCTGCCATAAGAGTGCATGCCTGTCAAATAGTAATTGACCCCGAAAAATGTCATGAGTACGCTGTAAACGGCAAATATGGACATGACCGAAAACTTAAGCGTACCCCTGAGGGCAGGTATGAGCCTGGCATGCAACACAAAGGCATATACCATCATGGTTATAAGCGCCCATGTCTCCTTAGGATCCCACCCCCAATAACGTCCCCACGACTCATTGGCCCACACAGCGCCAAGAAAGACGCCTGCCGTAAGCAACACAAGACCTATTATCAACGCCAGCTCGTTTATCACGGCCAGTTCCTCCACCTTGGCCCTTAACGATGCCCTGCGTGACGACACCGTTATCACCAACGACACCAAACCCAACAGCGCCCCCACCGCAAAAAAACCGTAACTTGCAGTCACCACCGCCACATGAAACATCAGCCAATAAGACTTCAACACCGGCACGAGTGGCGTTATCTCGGGGTCGAGAAAATTGAGCTGCGAAATCATCACCACCGCTCCACCCATTATGGTTGCCACAGCCAATGCCACCGGCGACCGCCTTGTGAAGAGCAATCCCGCCAATACGGCACACCATCCGGCATAAACCATCGACTCGTAAGTGTTGGTCCACGGCGCCCTGCCCGATATATACCACCTCAAACCCATGCCAAAGGCCGCATAAAGGAAAAACAAAGCTATCGCGACAGCCGCCACCGCCACCACGCGTCTCTCAATGTTAGGTGCGCCGCCACGCAACAATGTCCACAACAAAAACGCCAACAGCACACCCCCACAGGCCAGATAACCGATGGCCGATATCTTGAATATGTTGTGACGGTTGTAAAAAAGCTCGGCGTCGACCTTATCGCGGTCTATCAGATGCTCCGGCGAGGCCTTGGCACGCTGATAGGTATCTATCATGCCAACAACCCTCCGGACGCCCTCTGCATTGCCCGTCTCAAGATAAGAACCGTGCTCGGTGAATAGATAGGGGAAAATCATGGATACGAACATGGAATCGCGTCCCTCAAAGGCCGACAGATCGTCACCGGCCGACAGCCACCTGTCGTCGTCGCTGCCGGGCACGGGAAATATCGGTAACATACGTCCCGACAACAGGGCATTAAGAATGTTCACCTGCTCGTCGAGCTTTATCATATCCTTATCCATCTTGGTACGTTGCGCCACATCCTTGGCATACGCCTCTCGCACCCTGTCGGCTATCAGATACTCCCCCGAACTGTCAAACATGCGATTGAAGCTCACACTCTTACCCTCGACTCCCAACTCTTCGGCCAACGGTCTGCCCGACAGCTCTATCAACGGCACATCGGCCCAGGCATAGGGATCGTATATCATGCCCAACACCGCCTGCACCGAGCTGAGCGACCCATACCTCTCCGAGCGATGCAATTTGCGCATTATCTTGTCGGTATATGTACCCACCGGCTCCACGCGCCCGTTGGGATTTTGCACCAGAAGAGCCGAAAACGACTCGGCCACCCCGGGAGCGACCGCCCTGACCTCGACATCGGCACCCACCGCACCCGCAAGTGACTGCGGCATATCATCCGCACCGGCAGCATGGACATCGACCCAAAGCAGCGCCAGCACCACCGCCGCACCGACTTTCATCTGCGAGAGTCGCCTCACCAGATAACGGAAACGGCCGTTCTTGTCGAAAAAACTTATCAACATACCCACCATAAGCAACACATAACCGGCATAACTGACAAGAGTGCCGACCCTGTCTCGGTTTACCGTCAGCACCGTGCCCATCTCATCGGCATCGTACGACGACTGATATACTCTATAGGGGCCTATGTGGGCTATATTATTCATGAATATACGCGTCCTGCGACTCTCGCCCCGATAACTTATCTCGACATCGCTCTCGAAATAAGAGGGACTCTTGGAGCCGGGGTAACGCTCCAGCACAAAATCATTGAGCCGTATCTCGAAAGGCAGCTCCTCGTCGGCCACCACGCGCCCGTCATGCAATATGTGAAGAGTATTTGAACTCTCGCCCTCCCGTATGTGCATAACACCCTCCTGAGAGTCTATGTGTGTTATGAACGCACCGGCCAGCACCACCACAAAAGCCCAGTGCAACACCACCACACCCCACAGCCTCCGCTCATAAAGCCTCTTTCTGAAGCTCACGGCCATAAAGTTAACAGCCAAAAGAGCCTCTATGGCCAAAAACCAATAACTATGGTAAAAATAACCCATAGCCTGACCTGTCGAGGTGGCCGCCTCGAAAAATGTCGCTCCCGCCATGGCCACCACATAGAGCACAATCAAAACCGCCATAAGACGATATGATGATATGATATCAATCACTCTTCTCATATTTTCCTTTTTAATACATACAAAGTTAAAACTTCGCTTCAAAAAACCAAAAAGACAGGGCAGTGTTGCGGAAACTGCGGTCAATTGTTTGCCGGAACTGCGATTTTGTTTTGCGGACACTGCCTCCGGCGGCCCTTCCGGGGGAGGGGTCACGGACCCCGGTTTGAGATTTTTGAGGACAAACCAAGAAGTAATTACGTCTGTTCCATAAATGTGTGAGACGTATGTCGAAACACATTTATGGAACAGACGTTTTTGGCCCTTGAGTTTAATGCCTAAAAGATGTCAAACATGGGCCATGCTCTCGCGGAAAGGGTGCGGAAGCAGGACGGCAAAGTAATAAACGGAAGTTATGGCAAAAGATAACGGACACTTCTTCAATACTTGCCGAACACACGCCTTCCAGCCAACTTTGCCCCGTACAACTCTTGTTATGTCCCCGCGGTCTGAGGAACGAAACCGCACACAAATTCCTTGTGTCCGGGCTGAGGAACGATAGCCCGAGCGGCCCGGAGCCTCCGCCCCACGGAGGGCCGCACACCGCAGAGTAATATATAGTGCTGAGACTAAGGCACAGCCCCGCCGCCCATTACCCTCCCGTCTTGCCCTCCGCAGACTCCGTTCCGCTCTCCATAACGCCATGAGCCCTTTCCCGCCCCGGCAGGCTATCAGAAAGGTGTCCGTGACACCCAAAGAACCAAAGTATTAATATTTAGCGGACACAACGCACACTATAACCGCTCTGCTTACCGTTGTTGCCGGTCACGCCCAAATTACTGCTGTGGAAGAACATGCTGCTCGTGCTGACAGAACCGCCGGCATCTGACGACCAATACTCGCCCCACTGACCCGCGTTGCTCAACGAACCATCCATACGGTCGCGGAAACCGACAGCGGGAAACTCAACTGAATTATAGGAATTTGTTTGACGCCAGCATGCTTTCCCGCGCGGCATGCCTTTTTCCCTCGTGTGGCTTTTGGAGCGACAATATCTTGCCGAAAGGTTTTGTCCGCGTTTTTTGTCCTTATTTATTGGACTGACTGTTTTTGTGCTCCACAGTTTTTTTGCTCGCATGGCTCCCGCGCCGGCAGGGCGGCCGAGGAACGAGGCCGCAACGGGCCGACCCTCCCCCCGCGGAGGCCCGTAACCCCGCTTGGCTATTATAGTGCAGTGATTTGGGCACTAAACTGACGCGCATCACCTCCCCGCCTTGCCCCCGCAGGCTCGGCCCGAAGCTCCTCCACGCCAAAGGCACAGCACCCCAACCAATCCAAGGTGCCGCCCGTCTCTTCAATCCACCACGCGCGAACCTCATCACGCCCTCGACCTCCACGCCGTTGCGGCCCTCGTTCCTCGGGCCCGCCCACACTCTCCAAC
>CAMRVW010000014.1 GCA_947054185.1 uncultured Rikenellaceae bacterium
CTCCCCATTCAAGCAGGTGGTTGAACAAAACATCAAAATCATTCGTCCTGTATGTTCTGTCAACATTTTTAATTGCAGACACCAAATTACGTTCGGAAGGGATGAAACTCAACTTGGTATTATGCCTTACTTTATTGAAATCAGACAGCCTGCTTATTTTGGCATTCTTATTTCCGACAAGGTCTATTTTCACACAATCGCCAACAAAATGCATTTCGCTCCTGGCATTGAAAAAACTTTTGCTGATTCGATGAAACTGCATCAATTCCTTTAAAAAGCGAGAATAATGAGAGTAATTGTAAAGATTATCCTCATCTATCATAATCCTCTTCTCAATCCACTTGCAAAAACACAAAATTTTTAACAAAGTGCTCTTTCCCGTACTCTGCTTGCCTATAATGATATTGAATTGCCCTATTTTCAATGTGCCGGTATCACTTAAGGGCCCAATGTTTTTAATTGCGATCGATGCCATATTGCATATGTTTTCGTAAAATGCAAAATAATAAAATAAATATTTAACTTCAATACGTTTCTAAAATTTTATTTATACAAAAAAGACGACCGCCCACCGCGGTCGTCTTTTTGTTTTACCCTGCACACCGGTTATAAAAACACCTGTCGTCTCCCCCCCTATTCCAAGTCCGGATCGAGAAAATTGGGATCGGCCGCCACCTGCTTCCACGCAGAGTACGCCCGTCTGTACTTGACCCGCCAATACAGGTTGCCGTTGGGCCTGAAGCTCACCTGCAACGATGTTCCGTCCGCTATCGACGAGGGGAAGTGAATGATGCCGCACCCGGTGGTACCGGCAAAATCATGCCAGGCATATACTCCGCCGTTAGCCGACTCGGGCAACACGTCGGCCACCTTCTCGTTAGGCAGTATCTCACGTTCATACACGCGAAATCCTCTGGTCACCTCCGGCGACACCAACATGTGACTCTCCCACTGACCGTCTTCACGCTTGCGAAAGGCATACATCTGACCCTCATCCACGCTCTTTTGCCCCATGGCACCATAATCGCCGGGCCCGCTGCTCACATACCAGGCACCCACCGGGGCATCGGCCGGTATGCTCTCAGGCGACACCACCTCGGCCACGGCATCCCTGCCGTTGTCTCCTCTGTCGCCCTTGTCACCCTTTTCGCCCTTGTCGCCTTTATCGCCTTTAGGACCACACTCACCCTGCGGACCTCTCTCGCCGGGATCGCCCTTGTCGCCTTTGTCTCCTTTGGCGCCTCCCGGCTCACCGGGTATGCCCTGCTCGCCGCGGGGGCCTCTGTCCCCCTTGTCGCCTCTCTCGCCGGGGTCTCCCTTGTCGCCCTTGTCACCCTTATCGCCCTTCTCGCCTTTGAAATAACGGCCGAAACGAAGCTCTATAGAAGTATCCACCATCTCCGGGTTATCATTCTTTATCTCCATATCCGAAACACTTTAAATTTATCAGTAACTATTTAAAACTTAACAATCTTACCTATCGCAGACTCCTTCACCCTTATGGCCCCCGACCGCTCCACCAACGACCCGTCCTTAAACCTCACCATCACCTCAATGTCATACACTCCCTTCATGTAAGCGCTGCATCTCGACGGCAACCTGAATAAGAGCACGTCGTCATCGAGTCTCTTTATTGGCACCGCCCCGCCGCGACACCCGTCTGTCGAGGCAAAAACCCCCACCCCGCTGTCACGACTGAAAAATGTCATCGACACCTCCGCACCGCGTAAAGTACCGCCGCCCGGCGACGTGCTCATAAGCAAATCAACTGTCTCTCCCTGATATATAGTAATCATACAACTCTCTGTTAACCAACCTGTCGCCGAAACCTCCTTTTGCAAAAGCCTTGCCAAATCTCCGGACCCCCGACGATTAAAAAATTTTTTCTCTGCCGACTATTGCAAGGCCACAGCCACACGCCCGACACAGTTTTCCGCCGTGCAAACCTGCCTCTCGGCCTGCATCCTGCGCCTCTCCTCCTCCATCAGTTTGAGCTCTAACTCGCCCAACTGCCTCATCAGCTCCACTATGCGGTCACGCTGCTTGCTCACAATGTCCTGCACCTTGGCATTATCGGCCAACGAGTCAATCAGCTGACGGCTGAGATGCTCTATATGAGCCTTGTTGACATCAAGCTCAGCCTCTGCCGCCTTAGCCTCGGCCTCTGTCGTCGCCGCGTGCTCCCTCCTCTGCTTAAGCCTGTAAAAGAGCAACAAACCCACAATACCGCTTCCCATGACCAGATCGATCACCGTGCGCACCATACTCTCAACACTCTCCATAATCAAAACAATCAAAAGCCACCCCCTTATGCCACGACTCCACTTGCGGCAAACTCATCTGCCTATCACCGTATAACTCTTGGAATACGAATACTCGGCCAGATAAGCCAGATTACGCAACAGCTGCGACTGCGCCGTGACCAGACGCTTGGCAAAAAGGGCGTTACCCTCGGGCTGCAACGACATCTCAAACCACGCCGCCACAATGTGACACACCAGAAACTCAAAGGCGCAACGGTCCACCATGGCCACACGCTCTGCGGCAAATGACCGGCCGTGCCTTTTACGCTCGACCGAAAAGCCGCACACTCGCTCGCCCACGCCCCACAATCCCTGCCAGTGACCGTCACCGCAAACGGCCCCCGCCACGAAACTCTCCTCCATCGGCGATGTCAGCTTCACGAAATAGGCAAACAAAGCCCTGGTGGCCTCCTCCAAAAGACGTGAAAACAACACATCCTCGTCCGACGACAATATCAGACACTCGCCGCTCTGCACGGTTCCGCATTTAAGGCCGGCATAACACGATGTTGCATACTCCGCCTGCCGCGCCACCTCATCTGCCGGCCACGCGAAATCTATCGTCTGCTCACTCAATCTGTACATAAAATCCGTTTTTTAATCACCACAAACTCAACAATAGCTGTAAGGACGCCTTGCCGGTGTACGGCTCATGAGCGCTATGCTGCGCAGCTCTTCCCACGCCTCATCCAGCCCCAAAGAGATGTTCACAGCCCTCAGCCTCAACCACTCCTGCGCCACAAACAACACTAAAGCCCGCTCCATGGCCCCCGGCAAGAGCCTGCGCTGCAAAGGGTGCGACAGCTCCAACCTGTAAGCCAAGGCATCGCCGCCCAACACAATGCCTCCATGACCGCCACACCCGCCGGCACCGCACACGCCGCATTCAACCCCACCGACACCACACGGCTCCTCTGCATGCAGATGCCTCAACGCCCCCCTCATGCGCGCATCAGCCATGTCTGCCAACATCACGAAACGGTCATAATCCTCCCGCCCCATGCAAAGCACCTCCGACTGATCCGCCGACAGAGTCACGGCGGCAGACACACGCGCCGACACCTGACCGAAAAGAGCCTCCCGCATAAAAACAATACTGATACACTCCATAACTCACAACAAATTCATCTGCTCCTGATACATGGCCCGCGCCTCTGCCGCCGCCTCGCTCTCGTTCATCACCGTCAACACCTTCGATGCCGCAAGCCACGCCAACGACGGCACCAACTTACCCGGAAAGCGCTCGCCGGGAGTCACGAACACCACCGCCTCGGCACTCTCCACCACATGGTCGGCATCCCGTGGCAGCGAGAAGTAACACAATGTGTCGCCGTCTATTATGGCCACGGGCTTGGCGCACCCTCCGCGCATGCACCTGTTGAACTGCCTGAAATATACCGGCGACCCCACAGGATATGCCGTTGTCACCGGCCTCTTCCACCCCTTCATGCGAAAGGTCTTCAGCCTCACAAAACCCTCAGGCAGAGCCACTATACCCGAGCCGTCATCGAGCGGCATCACGGGCGACGAGGCAAAGTCGACCACCGCCCCCGCCAACACCTCCAACGGCGCCATGCACAACACCTGACGCGCCGCCTCGTCTAAAAAACCGTCTATCGGATAGTCCAACCCGAAATTGGCCACCCCATCCTCCGACACCTCGTCCACACACTGCAACACACGCAGCTTTATCTCATCACGTGTCATTGTCCTTCCGCCCTTTCTTTCCAGTTGGGAAAACAATAGCCTCTCTTGGCGACGGCATCCCTTATGCGCCGCGCCGTCATCTTGCCCGACATGCGCACACCGAGAGCCTCTTGTGCCCACCTCAATGCCGACTGCTTGTCATGCACCTGCTCCACAGCCATGCACAACACCATCTCCTCGTCATCAGCCCCGCGCTCCACGCCCTTTTCCGACTCATAGTCACGGTTATATGCGGGGTCAGCCTCCAACGCCCGTTGAAGAGACTCGTTATCGGTCGAGAAGCTGCCGTTGCGCCACAGGGGAGCACACCGCCCGCCTTCAAAGGCCACCGTCACCTCTTCTCCCTCCACACACACGGTGGTCACAAGCCTCAACGAATTTTTCGATATATATGTCTTTTTCATATCACAACTTAAAAACAGAGCCTGCCTTCAAGATAGCGCGACAGGCTCTCACCATCTCTGCATATCACTCAAACGACCGCATGCCGCTAAGCCTTGGGCTTGATTATGGCATGACATCCGGGATAACGCAACGTCAGCGCCGACACCTCCTGTATCACGCGCGCGTCGGCATTCTTCTGCCCGCTCTTCTTAAGGTCGAGCTTGGTCACGCTCATGGGCACGAACTCATGCTTGGTTATGTGCTCCAGGTCGAGTATCAGCCCGTAATCTTCCCATCCTGCCTGCAAGAACAAGGGTGCGAGCACTATGTCAAGCGACCCGAAGTAACTCTGCACCTTGCGCACATCCACGCCAAGGGCGTTATCCTTACCCAGCGGCGCCATGTTCTTCTGAAACTCATCCACGCACGAGAGCGAACGTATCAACCCCGAGCCGGCAAGGAGCAACCTGCCCGTCGAGCCGTTGTTACCGTCAAACACCTCTTTGAGCCAACCGTTATACTGCTCTTTGGTTATGCTTCTGTCGCCCGAGCCGGTTCCGTATGTGAGCACTGTCTCAATGTCGCGCGTTATGCCCCGGGTGAAATAGGTGTGCTCGTTGCCCTGCGTATATTCGCCGCCCTGACCGAAAAGCATCGACAGCTCCATCTCCATCTTCATAGACAACACGTTGACCGCCTCAAGATTGGAAAATCCCCAGTTGGCCTCCTTGCGGGTGAGACGCTCGAATGTCGACTCCTCTATCTGGGCCATGAAGTTCTGACAATACTGCCATGACAGACTGGGATATATCGAGAAGGGCTCCGTCGATATGGCCAACTCGCTCTTGGCCTGCCCCATGCGTATCAGCTCGCAATCGGCGGTAAAGTCGGGCACCACATACTTGTCGGCATTGTCGCCCCCGGCACTGCCCTTAACGCCGTTCACCGGCACAATCTCCAACACACCGCCCGATTTAGACAACACATAAAACATCACGTCATCCTGATGCGTACCCGCACCGCCTATCACGGCACGATGGAATGTACCCGGCAGTGTCAGGTTACGCATCAACAGAGTGTCATGCACACGCCATATATCGGGACTCTCCACCTTTATGAATATCGTGGTCATCTCAGCACCCTTATATGAGTACGACGACGTGGCATCACCCTGCGAGGTGCCTCCACCGCCTGCCGAAGAATCCATGCGGTCGACCACCGGTTTATACGAAGCCTGATAATAGCCTATCTTCTGCGACTGCGCCTTCACGTTGTGCTTAAGATGCCTCATTATGGTGTCGAGCGGCGTTCTCGAGGGCATCATCTCCACCACGCTCTTGGATATATCCTCTTTGGTCAGCTCGGGCGCATACTGCTCTGCCGCCGCCACCGTCGCCGTGCCCGCCAGAGGCACACCCGCCGCCAATGCAAACGCCGCCATCACGTCAGACTCACCGCCCGACAACCACGCCGCCACCGACATGGCCGCAGCCACAATCACCGCCGCCGCAACGGCCCACAAAATCATCACAATCGTTCTCTTTCTCATGTCAATCAATTTAATGTTTCTTTTTTTAACATTCAAACCTCACTTGGGCAAACACCCTGTCAATACTCGCCACGCATTATGCGCTCAATGTAACCGCGCTTTGCCGACGTTGTGCACACACCGCCCGACGATGCCGGCAAACCGTCTGTCTGCACCGAATTTCTGAGCTCCTCTATGCGCATGTTACGACCGTCCAACACCCCTTTGTCGTGTGCCTCCTGCAATCGCGTCTCCATGGTGTAACCATGCCACAGGCGCTCTAATGTCTGACGGTCTATTATGCCGCGCACCACATCGGCAAACACTCCCTCGATATAATCGGCAAAACTGTCGCACTCATCGTCAGACAACCCCTTCTCGTCATAAAACCGCGACACCACATGGGCCGTGCAATCGCAGTTATGTTTATGCTCCTCCAGAGCCTGCAAATACTCCTGACGCTTTCTCTTGCTCTCGGCAAGCTCACGTTGATAAGCCTCCCAGTCATCATCGCCGCTCTGAGGCGCGAAATCGAAAATATCCGACTTCACGAGCGCCACCCTCACTGGCACCCCCTTCATCATCTCACTGAAAAATATGGCGAGCCGGGGGTCACGTTCCAACACCTCGAACAGACGCTCATACTCCTCGGCCATACGCTTGTTCTCTTGCGCCATGCCACGAAGCATCTGAGCGGCCGAAGCCATCTCGTCACTGTCGGGCTCATGCCCCAACCTCATGGCGAGCACCTCTCTCACAGCCTCTTCAAGCGTCTCTGCTGCTGATTTCAAATCTTTTTCCATCGACAATTTTTTCACTTTAGGCAGACCGTCCGCACCTGCCGCCACCATGGTTTACAACAAGCCGCAAACGACCTCCAATGTTATTATTACCGTTTACAGCCGCAAATATATTACCGCCCCCGCACGAGACAATCCTATTTTTGTACCATCAGTTACAATTACACGCACACCCCACCCTTAAAGAGACAAAAAAGCCCCCGTCCCTCCACCGAGGAACAGAGGCATTATTCAAAACAGCTGTTTTCACTTAAAGTACAACTTTAAGTAACAGACCATAACAAAATAAATACCAGACTATTACATCCATCCAAAAAACACACTGTCATCCTTCAAAAGTCGCCACCACCCCCAAAATACAACCCATTAAATATCAATCACTTACCGAAACCACTCTCACTTCCACAAACCCTAATCGGCCCATTCACTTAAAGTACAACATTAAGTAACCCATCCCAACACGCCCATACACAACAACTTACACCAATAAAAAAACGCGCCTGTCACTCTTCGATGACAAACGCGTCCAAACCGCACAAAACACCCCTTAATCCTTCTTAAGCTCTTTGTTTGCGAACTTATATGTCAACCCCACGCCCAACACCTCGCTGAACTGCCAAAAGCCGCTTCTCATCACGGCGGGCTTGGTATCGGTGGCCGGCTCCTTTATCCTCGATATCTGGTTGTCGAATATAAGCCTGCAATTGAAATTGACCGACAGATATTTAAACACACTGATATCCAGCCACTGCTGCAAATCCAATGTCGGCGTGTCCTTATAGTTGTAAAAGCCCTGACCGTCGGCACGATAAACTATTATGTTCTTGTCGTTGGCCTTGTCTTTCAAAATCACCTGTGTCCATTGCACACGAAGCAACATACCTATGTTGGGCTTGAACTTCTTGCCCGGATCGACACCGAAAGCCCCCTCGTCGGCAAGCCTCTGATTATTGACAAACAACATGTTACCCGACACCGGCGCAAACATCACGTTACGCTTGTCGTCAAACTTATAGTTGAAACCGACCGCAAGATTAAGCGTGGCCGGCGCCAAAAACTGCGACACGGGCAACTCGTCATCCACCGAATTGTAACCGTTTGCAAACTGCGACCTGAAATCGACGTTGAAGTTGTAAAACAACTTGCCCACCATCTGATAGTTGAACGAGGTGTTTATCTTAAACTGGTCCTCCGTCTTCCAAGGCCTCTTGTCTTTGTTGCTAAGACCATAGGCGGCATCCCATTCGGTACTGATATTCAATTTCTTATTTGTGTACGAATGCTTCAGGTAAGATGTCAGACGACCGTTGAAGGTGTTCTCACCGCCGCTGGCCCAGTTTCGGTTATAGGCAAACTGGGTAAACTGCACACTGTTCTTAAACTCGAAATAGTTGTGCTCTTTCCTCCACTCGCGCTTACGGTTACGCAACAGGGCGTCGTTCACTATCTCGAAAGGCGTCTTGGTCACCTTGCTCTCGTGCTGAGGCGTAAACTTCACTTTGGCCTCCGTCTGATCGGGTATCGTATATTGGCCGTACACCTCCGCCCGGCCCACCAGCAACACCACAAGACACAAAACTGCAAATAATCTCATATCTCAGTCTATAAATTCAATGTGCAAAAATACGAATAAGCGAGAGTAAAAGCAAACTATCGTTTGTTTTTACTCTTTGTCATCATCCAAAGCGACTATCCGCCCATCCTCCCGACGCACCAACACCCGCGGCGACATCGGCCTTATCACCTCTCCGTCAATGTCCACCACCCCGTAACAGTCACCCTTGCGCACAATGGCACAACCACCGCAAAAGGCCCCGCAGTAATCATACTCAGCCTCTATCACCATGCGTCCGCTGCGGTCTATATACCCCCAGTTGTCGCCCACCTGCACTGCCGCCCTCCCCTCGAAAAAGCTCCCTATCTGGCGGCACTCTATCTCAAAGCACACCTCAAAGCGACGGTCTGTCACCTCCCACACTCCGTCAGAGACACACCTGGCGGCCAACCCCTCGCTGAGAGGCAATGCCTGCGTATAAAAGCGGCTCACCCCCTGCCCGGTCAGATATCCCCACTGCCCCGCCAACGACACCGTCACCACACCGTCGCTCTCTATCACATCGTCAAACAAACAGCGCCTGTCGCCCGCCGACTCGCCCGCACTCCCCGTCATGCACACCAACACACGGTCCAACGTGCGCCTTATGTCATAAACGGCAGGCTTGTCAGACAATAAAGCCTCCAGCAACCCCAACAGATGAGGCTGGTGCTCCCACCTGCGAGCCTGCGTCACCACCTGCCGGCAATATCCGTCCACACATGCCTCGGTGTCGAACACCACCCTGTCCTCGTCCGCCCGCCACAACGCCGGATTGTCGCACACCGCCAGTATGGTGGCTGCCGCAACCGCAATGGGATAATCGTCGCAATGGTCCGCCAACCTAAGCTCCCGTGCACGAGGATGACAAAAGCCCGGCGTCCCCGCCTCCGTGACAACACGCCCCTCTCCGCGCCTCCGCACCGGATCGAGATCCACAATCACCATGCGTCCGTGTCCATCAACCATTATATTGTCAAACTTGACATCGCAATGCACATAGGGCGACCGCAACAGCTCCGAGGCCAACCTCAGAAAGTCAGTCGCCAACCGCCGCAACGCCTCCCTGTCGTTAAGATATACAGCCTCCGATATGGCCGATGTCAGCGAACGCCCATCCACCCACTCCATCGACACACAGTCAAAACAGCCTATATCGCCGTTCTGGTCGGCACACACTATGTGGTCTTCCAAATATTCAAACCCCACGAACGCCCCGAACGGCACCTCGGTCAACGCCCTCTCGAGCCGCCTGTAACGCGCCCGCCGACCCTCGTCGTCAAGCGTATAACACTTCATGGCACACACCCTGTCACCACGCCTCACCTTGAAGACAACAGATCTGTTGCCGGCAAAATATATCGCCTCCCCGTTATCGTCCCTCACCAGGCAATCATCCAGTGCCCCGGCATAACTCAATATGTTAGGATATGCACGCATAACAAACAATACAACACACAAAACGCACCCCGACCCCATCCCGAAGCCACGACAAAAATACAAAAAAGCCCATCTCCTCCAAACCGCATCTCACCCCCTCCCGCCCCGTGGCCGCAACACAACCCCCGCAACACCCTGTTTTGACATTTAACCTGTTTTTCGCACCAACCTGACATAAAAATAGTTATATTTGTAAAACCGACACAAGCAATCGTCTCACAAAAATACAGATCGTATGAAAAAGTCAATCCTCTGCCGCCTTCTCATCATAGGCCTCTTTTCAGCACAACTGTCTGCCTGCAACAAAGATGACATAGAACATACACGCAACCCCAAATACGACAACAAAGAGGTTGTGCTCACCAAAGACTCCGCCCTTGCCGAGTTCGCCAAAATACTCTCCAAGGCGACATTCCACCGCGAAGATGTCAGAACCTTCCTCAGAGACCAAGGCGCCCTGGTGCTCCAATCGTCCGACCACGAAGGCACAACGCTGTTCAGCTCACTGAAAGACAGCACTATAGCCGACGAATCGCTCCGCGACATACTGGTCGATTACTCCTCTGAAGAGTATGTGTCGGCAATCGAGAGCACGGTGCCCCGGCTGCGCCTCTTCATACCCCACCTCTCCGAGTCGGGCATCTCGGCCAAGGTGATGGACTGCAACAACAAACACATCCCCATAGCCGCCATAACAAACGACAAATCATCACTTTACGTTGACGGCGCCATACAAGCCGACCTCCCCGCCGACTCTGTTCCCGACTTCCTCTTCATAGCCGTCACAGACGGGCTGTCAACCCACAACTTCTCACCCCGTGCCCACACAGGCCTCACCGCCGAACAGGTGGGAGCCAAGGCGGTTGCGGCATACAGCGCATCGCACGGAGAGTGCCAGCGCGACAATCTCTATTTCGACCCCGCCGCCCCCGACATCGTAAAACAAAACGTGCATGAATATATCGGCTTCATAGAGATAGACCCGCTTTGTTATTCCACCACCTTCTTCAACAATAGCGAGCCCCACATAATCAAGTCGCAGTCAACATTCAAGGGCTCAGAGCCCACCCCCTCCGAATTGAACGCCACAATGTGGTCGCAAGGCTCATATCACCTCATCTTCAAGTTCTTGTCTCCGACAGCCGACGGCGTCACAACAGAAAAACACCTTCTGTTGGCACCATACGATGTATGGAACTTCAATTACTCCGTCGATTACAAACACAGCACCTGGTTTAAAGACAAGAGCTTCACTTACAGCATCAACCCCAACCGCTTCACCAAGAAACGCCTCTTTGTCGACCCCTCGATCGTCGAATTGCCCTCATGGCACAACAGCAACAAAAAGCCCACACATATGAGAGTCGACATATACGCCGCAAGCAAAGAGCCCGGCCACCAGGAAGAACGCAAACACATGGGCACAGTCGTCATAGACTATCACGACCCCATCATACAATCACAAGACGGCAACCTGTATGACGTTAAGTTTTACAACACCGGCAACATAACGTTAGGCATCTGCGTAAAATAGCCTCACTCAACATATTGCAAAAAGATAGTCACGCCTCTGTGACTATCTTTTTTTGTCCCTGCCGTTTTTCGCCTGCCCCCCTGCTTACAGACACCATTGCATCCCCCCTCACCTCCTCCCTTTATAAAATATCAAACCCTCCCCCGGCATGAACCGAAGAAGGGTTTGGTGATTGGCTCCGCCCGCTGCAAGGATATGTTTCACACCTTGATTCGCAGAGTGGAGATTAATGATTAGTCATTGAGAGAGAACCTCTTGTAAGCGACAACTGTTGCAGCTGGATTTGCCTTTTTGATATAGGCATCAACGGTGATCTTGTTGTCGTCGATGAGAGCCTGACCCAGCAGGGTGTTCTCTGCGAAGAACTTGTTGAGCTTACCCTCGGCAATCTTGTCGAGCATGGCCTCGGGCTTGCCGTCCAAACGAGCCTGCTCGCGACCTATCTGACGCTCTTTCTCTATCACGTCGGCGGGGCAGTCATCTTTGCTGATGGCGATGGGAGCCATTGTCGCAGCCTGCATGGCCACGTTCTTGCCCACCTCTTCGCTCACCTCGGTATTGAAACCGATGAGTGTACCCAACTTATTGTTGAAGTGAACGTAAGTCGATATGAACGCCGCCTCTATGCGGGCATAGAAAGCCACCTCCACCTTCTCGCCGGTCTGACCCGACTTGTCGGTAACGAACTCAGACACAGTGTGGTCACCCACTTTGAGGACCATGAGAGAGTCGAGGTCTGCCGCATCGTTCTTAACCGCAATGTCGAGTATCTCGTTGGCTGTTGCCACGAAAGCCTCGTTTTTAGCCACGAAGTCGGTCTCGCATGCAAGGCAAAGCATATAGGCCTTACCTCCGAGATTTTTGGCAACGACCACACCCTCAGAGGCATCGCGATCGGCACGTTTGCTGGCAATCAGCTTGCCTTTTTCGCGAATTATCTCCTGTGCGCGTTCGAAATTACCCTCGGCCTCGGTGAGGGCCTTTTTACAGTCCATCATACCGGCACCGGTCATCTTACGCAGTTTTGCGACATCTGCTGCTTTTATTTCCATAACTTGATAACTTTTCTTTTAAAATTACGCTTCAACCGGGCTTTCAGCCTCTTCTTCCGCTGCTTCGGCCGCCTCTTCTTTCACGCTGCCTTTTCTTGCACGGGTGCCTTTAGCCTCTTTCTTGGGAGCTGCATCGCCCTCTTTCTCTTTTTCGGCCTTACGCTCGTTAAGACCCTCGCCGATAGCGGCTGTCACCACATCCATGATGAAAGCGACAGATTTAGAGGCATCGTCATTTGCAGGAATGACATAGTCAATGGGAGTCGGATCACAACATGTATCAACCATTGCAAAGACGGGAATATTGAGCCTCTTGGCCTCTTTAACGGCATTGGCCTCTTTCTGCACGTCAACGATGAACAGTGCGGCGGGAAGACGCGTAAGGTCGGCGATAGAGCCGAGGTTTTTCTCGAGTTTGGCACGCTGACGGCTCACCTGGAGTTTTTCGCGTTTCGAGAAGTTATCGAAAGTGCCGTCGGAAGCCATCTTGTCGATGGTGGCCATTTTCTTGATGGCCTTACGAATGGTGGGGAAGTTGGTAAGCATACCGCCCGGCCAACGCTCGGTCACAAAGGGCATACCCACGCTCTGAACCTTCTCTGCCACAACCTCTTTAGCCTGTTTCTTGGTTGCCACGAAAAGTATGCGGCGACCCGATTTGGCTATCTGTTTGAGAGCCGCTGCCGCCTCGTCGAGTTTAACGGCGGTTTTGTGAAGGTCTATGATATGAATCCCGTTCTTCTCCATGAAGATATAGGGAGCCATTTTGGGGTTCCATTTTCTTTTGAGGTGACCGAAGTGAACACCTGCTTCCAAAAGCTGATTGAAATCTGTATTAGCCATTTTCTTGATTCTTTTTACTTTTTCTCTTTTACATCAACCTGCCGGTAACACCGCTGCTTGCAAGTGGTCCGACCGGTTTTTCGTCCGGGAGCGATTGACACGGTAAGCCTTATGCGTCCGTTTCAATTATCCTAACGGTCTTTGGCAACCGACCTTTCAGGGGCGGGCTTCTCAGCCTTTACGCTCTCTTGCCGACGGTATTGTAGAACGAGATGAAAAATTTTATTTATTATGCTGCCAAACAGCTCACACTAACGTTTGCTGAACTGGAATTTGGCACGTGCACCGGGCTGACCGGGCTTCTTACGCTCAACCTTGCGAGAGTCACGGGTGAGGAAGCCGTTCTTCTTCAACACGGGACGGAACTCGGCGTCTATCTCGCACAAAGCACGGGCGATGGCCAAACGGGCTGCCTCTGCCTGACCTTTGATACCGCCACCGTCGAGGTTGATTTTAATGTCGAACTTCTCGGCATTGTCGGTAACGATCAAAGGCTGTTTTACCACGAACTGGAATATCTCCATGGGGAAATATGTCTCCAAAGAACGTGAGTTGATGGTGATATTACCGCTTCCGCTTTTGACGTAAGCGCGGGCAACGGCGGTTTTTCTTCGTCCTACAGTGTTTATAATTTCCATAATGCTTACTTAATCTCGTTTACTTTCAGTTCTTTAGGAGTCTGAGCTGCATGAGGATGTTCTGCACCGGCATAAACCTTAAGATTTTTAAGGATGGCCGCACCCAGACGGTTTTTAGGCAACATGCCCTTTACGGCGTTGGTCACCACAAATGCGGGTTTGCGTTTGAGCATCTCGGCCGGAGTGGCGAAACGCTGTCCGCCGGGATAGCCTGTGTGGCGCACGTAAACCTTGTCGGTCATCTTGGTGCCTGTGAGTCTTACTTTGTCTGCATTGATAACCACAACCGAGTCACCGCAGTCGACATGAGGGGTGTAACCGGGCTTGTGCTTACCGCGCAGAATCTTCGCCACCTGCGAGGCCAGACGACCCAAAACCACTCCTTCGGCATCTATGACGAACCACTCGCGGGTTGCGGTCACATCGTTCAGAGACACCGTTTTGTAACTTAATGAATCCACTGTCTTCTTTGTTTTTAGTTAATACTTTAGATCCGATATCCCATATCAATGGGTCTGCAAAGGTAAGAACTTTTTCTCTAATTGAGAAATATTTCGTCATTTTTTAACCTTTCATCGGCATCGAAAACTCCCCGCACCACCCCACTTAAGACCCACGGACGCCCCGCCATCATTGAGAGCCCGCTTGAAATCACATACCCAATATGTCGCGCAGACACACCGACGCACAGGCGCACCCGAACACCGGCGGCATGTAAGAGATGGTACCCACGTTAGACTTTTTGTTTTGCTCGTTGCACAGAAACATCGTGCCCTCTATCGGTTGCTCGGCCGAGAAGACCACCTTGAATCCGGTGTGTATGCCTATCTTGTGCAACCGCTTGCGAAGCATGTGAGCCAACGGACAGTGGTGCGACCTGGATATGTCGCTCACCTCTATCTGCGTCGGATCGACCTTCGACCCAGCCCCCATAGAGCTGACTATCGGCACGTTATGCCTCAAGGCCGCCACTATCAGCCCGATCTTGGGCGTCAGCGTGTCAATGGCATCTATTATATAGTCAAACCCTCCCTCGGCCACTATTACATCCATGCGCTCGCCCGAAAGAAATTCGTTTATCACCGTAAGGCCCATGTCGGGATTGATGTCGCGCAACCTCTCGGCCAGAACGTCGGTCTTGGCGCGTCCCACCGTCGAGTGCAACGCCACAAGCTGTCTGTTTATGTTGGTTGTGCTCACCGTGTCGGCATCGGCCACCGTCATGCGTCCCACACCGGCGCGCGCCACCATCTCGGCGGCATAGGCTCCCACGCCTCCGAGCCCCACCACCAGCACGTTAGACCTCCCGAGAGCCTCCACCCCCGCCTCCTTAACCAACATCTGCGTACGTTCTCTCCAGCTCATAGTCTCAAAAACCTTGTGTATGTGTCATATACATTCGCCTTAAGCTCTTCTGTTGCGCACCCCCTCACCCGGGCCACGGCCTCATAGACCTCCATTATGTCGCCCACGCCGTCCGTCTCCAACAGCAACCTGTCCGACGGCACCGCCGCCAACGCCTCCCGGCTCTTGTCCGAGGCAAGCGCCCGCCACCCCGCCGACACCAAATACCCCTGGTCGAGATATCGCCTCAACAGGCCCGCACCGCCTGCAAAGCCGTGCACCATCACACGGTCGGCATCTATATTGGATGCCCTCACTGCCGCTATCGCCTCTTCAGAGGCCCGCACCACATGCAAGGCCACCGGAAGCCCCCGCCGTACAGCCACCGACAGTTGCGCCTCAAACCACGGATACTGCCCGTCAAGCCGTCCCCGCACACGATCCAAGCCTATCTCGCCTATGCCCGCCGCACCTATCTCAGCGAGTCTGTCGAGTGTCTCCCGGTCGACCGAGCTGCAATCCCACGGATGCACCCCGGCCCAGAACGGCCCCGTCAAACCACGGCAAGACTCCACCCCCATACGCAGGGAATAGACCGACACCACCCCGGGCAACACCTCCCGCCTGTGCGTATGTATGTCAACAAACGGCACCATATACCTTATATATAAGACGGACTCTGCCGAAAAAACATTACCTTTGCATCTATGAAAGACCTCGGACACGAACTCACCGACGCCCGCCTTGCAGAGCTTCTCGAGTGCGACGACAACGACTTCGCCCCTTACGCCGCTGCCGCCCGCCGCACCCTTGCAAGCCATGCTGGCAGCAAGTGTTATTTACGTGCGCTCATAGAGATGGGCAACGTGTGCGCAAAAGACTGTCTCTATTGCGGCATAAGACGTTCTAACAGACACGCCGTGCGTTACATGCTCGACGACGATGCCATAATATCGGCAGTGCGCGCATCACTGGCGGCAGGATATCGCAGCATAGTGCTTCAGGGCGGCGAACAATGCTCCGATAGCTTCACCCTGCGCATCGAACGGCTGCTCGACAAAATATCGCGTCTGAGTCCCGACGGCGGCCCTGCCGTCACCCTCTCGCTCGGCGAACAGTCGCTCTCGACCTATCTGCGATGGAGACAGGCCGGCGCCCGACGTTACCTGCTCAGAATAGAGAGCAGCTCGCGACATCTTTACAGCCGCATACACCCTGCCGACCCGCTCCACTCTTTCGACCGTCGCCTCGAAGCGCTGATGTCGCTGCGCGAGGCCGACTATCAGGTGGGCACCGGCGTCATGATAGGGCTGCCCGGCCAGACCGCGGCACACCTTGCCGCCGACATACGTTTCATGCAACGGATGGACATAGACATGTGCGGCATGGGGCCCTATATGGAACACCGCCACACACCGCTTTACAGCCTGCGCGCCGCCATACCGCCACCTGCCGAACGTCTCAGACTCTCCCTGCGCATGGTGGCCCTGCTGAGGCTTGTGATGCCCGACATCAACATAGCAGCCACCACAGCCATGCAGGCCATAGACCCTAACGCCCGCGAAGAGGCCTTGCGCATGGGCGCCAACGTAATCATGCCCAACATGACACCGCAACAGGCCAAAGCCGATTACGCCCTTTACGAAAACAAGCCTCTTGACGAAAACCTTCCCGGCACCACCCTTTCGCTCTGTGACCGGATATGCAGCACCGGCCTTGTCGCCGCCCCGCAAGACGACGGCACATCACGCCATTATTCCAAACGAAAGGCCTCCCAACCGCCGGTGACCGGATGACGATTGCCTTTTAAGCCTGTCGCTCCTCTTTCTCGGCCTGCTTTTTCAACAAATCGCGTATCTCCTCCAGCAGCACCACTTCGGCGGCAGGTGCCGGCTTTGGCTTTTCCTCTTCGCGTTTCTTTATCACCTGATTCAACATTCTGACGAACAGGAACATGCAGAAGGCAATTATAATAAAGTCAAACACCACCTGCAAGAAATTGCCATAGGCCAGCACCACGGCCGGCTCCACGACGGTATCGCCATCCATCACCGCCTCTTTCAACGTCAGCGAAAAGTCGGTGAAGTTCATTCCGCCCACAAACAAGCCTATGACAGGCATGAAAAGGTCGGCCACGACAGACGACACTATCTTGCTGAAAGCGGCACCGACAATGATACCGACCGCCATATCGACCACATTGCCGCGCATGGCGAAATTCTTGAACTCTTTAAAAAATGCTCCCATGTTTTTTGATATTAAACAGTTGCCAAATATAGCACAAAAAATATCTCCCTGCAAAACCCTTTATTCGGAAGTTATGACTATTTTTACCGACAAAAACCGACCTAAATGAATATACGCATACTCTCTCTGTCGCTGACGTTGCTTGTGCTCCTTGGGCCCGATGCCTTGGCATGCCGACGCCACAACATCGTCATCATCACCGCCACCCCGACACAAGAGGCCGCCACGAATGGCGACACCGACAAACTCCGTGCCGAAGGATACACATTCTCACACTGTTACTTCCAACCCGACGCCGCCATCTCTTCATCGCGCTTCACCCGGCACCGTTACACCGTCATAAACCTCACCCAACCCGAGGCCGCCGACGTCATAAGAACCATGACCGACAAAAAGCGCCTTCTCATAGCCGTACAAACCCATCCCGACGACTTGGGCGACCTTGTATCGGCCCTCCGATCGGCCGGCCTGTACGACAAGGCATACCTGTTATACACCGCCCCCGGAGGCGACACCCCTTACGAGGAGTCATGGCACATTCCTCTTATCATAAAGTTGCCGTCATCAAAGCACTCCACCCTCCCGCCGGGCAGCCTCATAGCCGACCCCGTCACCTCTGATGACCTCGCCCCCACCATCGCCCGCATGGCCGGAATAAAAGAGAACGTAACGGGCCAAGGTCAATCGATGTTGCCACTGATACGACGCAAAGCCAAGGCATGGCGCCACTTCGTCTTCTTCGACAGCCCCCGATACCACGCCATCACCGACGGACGCCTCAAATACATTCTCCACGCCGACGGCACCGAAGAGTTTTACAACCTGCTGGTCGACCCCTTCGAGACCCAAAACAGAGCACACATCAAGTCTATCGCCCTGACCGAGATGCGCCGCTCGCTCACCCGTCACCACGGCCGGCCATGACATTCGCCTCTTTGCTCATTGCACACCCTCTTTCACTTTTTCGCAACCGGGAAAAAAGCCTTATATTTGCATTGTGAAACAAACCCCTCCGTCAGCCGGGAGCGACGGCAGGCACAATGACATTACGGAGAGGCTGTTCCCATATACAAAACCTTACCCTAAGTGGACAAAAACGAAATATTATCACACCTCAGCAAGGTGCAGGCCGAGGCTGCGACGGCCATAGAGGGCCCGTCTCTGATCATTGCAGGCGCAGGCTCGGGCAAGACACGTGTGTTGACATACCGCATCGCATATATGCTGGGGCTGGGCATCAAGCCATATAACATTATGGCCCTGACCTTCACCAACAAGGCTGCCGGCGAGATGAAAGAGCGTATCGCCCAGGTGGCCGGGGCCTCTAACGTGCGCGGCCTGTGGATGGGTACGTTCCACTCGCTCTTCTCGCGAATACTCAGAGCCGAGGCCGAAACACTCGGCTTCACCTCGTCATTCACCATATACGACACCTCCGATGCCCGCAACATGGTGAAAACCATCGTCAAAGACTTCAATCTGAACGAAGACATATACAAACCCAAAGATGTGGCGTCAAGAATATCGTCGCTTAAAAACGATCTTATAACCCCACAGGCCTATCGCTCCAACGCCGTCCATTCCGCAGCCGACAACGAATCGCAACGTACGCGCATGGGAGACATATATCGTGAATATATGATAAGGTGCAAGCGCAATAACGCCATGGACTTTGACGACCTGCTCCTTTACGCCAACCTGCTGTTCAGAGACCACAAGGATGTGCTGCGCAAGTATCAGGAGCAGTTCACCTATCTGCTTGTGGATGAGTATCAAGACACCAATTTCGCCCAATACCTTATAATAAAGGAGCTGTCAGCTCTCAATCGCAACATTTGCGTGGTGGGCGACGACGCCCAGAGCATATATTCGTTCCGTGGAGCCAAGATAGAGAACATACTCCGCTTCAACAAAGACTATGCGGACGCCAAACTCTTCAAACTCGAACAAAATTACCGCTCCACCCGCACCATTGTGGGAGCGGCCAACTCCATCATAAGCAAAAACAGCCGTCAGATACGCAAAGAAAGCTTCTCTGAAAATGGCGACGGTGACCCCATAAAGCTCATAAGCGCCGACACCGACAAGCAGGAGGCCTTTGACGTGGTGGAAGACATACAGTCTCAGATGACCCGCAACAATCTGGCCCCCAAAGATATCGCCATATTGTACCGCACCAACTCGCAGTCGCGCGTAATGGAGGACGCCCTCCGCTCGGCAGGCATACCCTATAAGATATACGGCGGACTGTCGTTCTATCAGCGCGCCGAGATCAAAGACATAATGGCATACGTGCGCCTTATAGTCAACCCTGACGACGACGAGGCGTTGCGCCGCATCATAAACGTGCCGGCACGCGGCATAGGCTCCACCACCGTCGAAAAACTGGTCGCATGCGCTGCCGAAAGGGGCACAAGCATATGGCAGGCTCTCATCTCGTCGACACCCGCCGATTTGGGGCTCAAGACGGCAACGCTGGGCAAGGTGGTCGACTTTGTCAACCTGATACGCGGGTTGCAATCGGCCGCCCTTGACAACACTGCCTATGACGTTGTCTATCAGGCAGCCACAGCCAGCGGCATAATAGGCTCATATAAGATGAAAGGCACCGCCGAGGCCCAATCGTCGCTCGACAACATAGAGGAGCTCATCAACTCGCTCAAACAGGCCACTGACGAGGCTGCCCAAGAGGGCCGGCAACCCAAAAGCGTGGCCGAGTGGATGCAGGAGATATCGCTTCTGACAGATGCCGACAACGAGAAACCCGAAGAGAACAACCGCGTCACTCTCATGACCATACACTCATCGAAAGGATTGGAGTTCGGCAACCTCTATGTGGTCGGTGTGGAAGAGGGGCTGTTTCCATCGCCCCAGACCGCAGAGTCGGTACAGTCGCTCGAAGAGGAGCGCCGTCTGTTTTACGTGGCTGTCACAAGGGCCGTGTCGCGTTTGTGCCTGTCGTTCTGTTACAACAGATATCGCTGGGGCACATCGGTGCGTTGCATCCCGAGCCGCTTCCTCAAAGAGATCGACCCGCAATACCTCGACGACCCCTCTGTGCTGGTGCCCGACAACGCATCGTCCGATTTCGCCGGACCCGACACCGACAATGACAGCCAACGTCGCAGTTTTGCCCCACGCCCCAAGAAACAAGAGCTGTGGTCTCGTGCCGACGGCGATATGCCGCGCCGGGAGAGCCTCCATTTCAGGGAGCGCGACAAGGCCGACACTTTCGGACAACGATATAAAAAGGTGAACGGCGTCATCCCCGACGACACCGCCGTGACGGCCAAGATAGATGTGGGCACCACCGTTGCGCACGACACCTTCGGCAAAGGCATCGTGTGCGACATAGACCGAAAATCGCCCAACGTCAAAGTGACCGTCGATTTCGGTATCATGGGCAAGCGTACGCTTATGCTTAAATTTGCCAAACTGAGGGTATTGGAGTAAAAAAACGGCTATGCACTGATACGACCGTTCGATATCCGTGCCTTATTTGACGTATATCCTTTAACGCATTTATTTAAAGTGCCTTACAGATACAGATTTCCCGTATAAAAATATTTTGCTCAAAAAAAATCTAATAACCAAACAAAACTCTTATCTTTGCATCGATTTTGAATGAATAAATTTGCCGCATAGGCATTATGTAATACGCCCCGGAAACATGTTTTGGGATGGTCCGCATAATATGTAAAAGGGTGGTTTTATTTAATTTAAACATATGAAAAGATTTCTTTCGGTTTGCCTGTCTATAGGAGCGGTCTCTTTTTTGGCTCTTTCAGGATGTAAAAAAGATGTCATTCACCCCGGCGTGAGCGATACTTACACCAGCCATTGGTATTACTCATACGAGGCCATGCAGAAAATAGACAACAAATCAGTCGGTTTGGCCGACGGAGAGTTTACTCCTTACACGGTAACCACCATAGGCGACACCCTTTTGATATCAACGCTCAAGGCCAACAACTTAGGCAATTACGGCATCATCTTGTTTGACCTGAAGACAAACAAGCCCATCCGCACATTGAACTCGTGGACCGTCAACGGCGAGACCAAGAGTTTCGTGTTCCCCAACAACAACGATCCCGCCAATCTGGATGTCTTGATCAAATCGGGCGATCGTCTTTATGTATTCGACCTTCAGTCGAGCATACATGCTTTCCAACTCCCCAATCTCGAGTACATATGCTGCATCGGCAACGGCCACTGGGGCAATCAGGTGTTTCAGGCACAGGCAGGCGCTGTCAAGGACGGCCTTATATTCGCCCGCGACAAAGACGGCAAGATAAGCACATATAAAGAAGAGCTGATCAAGCCCGCGAACAACCACAAGATAACGCGCTATCGTTACTCTGCCGTTGACGGCGGAAGCGCCAACAACGGTTTCAACGCCCAGTATATGCAGGTGGTTGACGATGTCATACTTCTTTCCGACTATGAGAAGATGTGCATCCGCACGATAGACCCCTCATTGGTTAACGACCAGATGAAAAACGGCACCTCTTTAGACGTGCACGAAAAGCTCTTCAAGCTTTCATTCAAGCCCAGAACATTCGCCTTGTCTGAAGATCGCATATACATCACCGGCAACAACAACAAAATCTGCATATACGACCGTAACACAAAAGACTCCATCACCGTTTTCAATTCGATCAAGGGGCACACATTCAAGTTTCCTGAGCGAATTTACGCCCAGAACGACTCTGTTTTCTGGGTGTCTGACCGTAACGCCAAACTATTGGTCAAGATGCAGAGCTTCAAAAACGAGATACGCGAATACGAGCAGATCAGCGACCACATAATACTCGTCAAAGACACTCAGGCTCGTCAGACATACGGTGCCAAAAACGGCATTCTCGTCGATACACGCACTCACGAGATTATAGAAACACGCTAATCAGACATAATCCTAAGCGAAAGGAGCTCTCGGGCTCCTTTTTTATTTGAAGTGGTCGGGCGAGCGCCCTTTTGGGCAAAGGCTCGATTTTATTGAGCCGATGATTTTTTGCCGACAGACCTTATTTTGACGCAATGCGTTATGGCGGGAACGAGAGCAACAGGTTCGGAGGCACCACTTCGGTCGGGCGCAAGACACTAAGAGGTGGTGGGTGGGTTTCGTCGGCACGTGCTTCGGGGGAGACGAAGAGCAGGCCAAGGCTGGCCTTGGCGGGGAGGTGATGCGTGAATTGATCGGTTGCAAGGAAACGTGCTTTTAGCGGGGGAGAGCGGGACGGAGACTGCGGAGGGCAAGGCGTGAAAGCGATGTGCTTCACGGCTTTGCTTAAGTTACTGACCTATATATTGCTGTG
>CAMRVW010000015.1 GCA_947054185.1 uncultured Rikenellaceae bacterium
GGGGTGCTGTGCCTTTGGCGTGGAGGAGCTTCGGGCCGAGCCTGCGGGGGCAAGGTGTGAGGGTCATGGGTGGTGGCGAGGTGTCTTAGTCACTGCATATAATTACTTAGCTGGGTTACGGGCCTCCGCGGGGGGAGGGTCGGCCCGTTGCGGTCTCGTGCCTCGGCCGCCCTGCCGGTGCAAAACTTGTCGGGCTGGTCTCATAGGGCGCGGATTTGTGGTTGGGAGGGTTGGGGAATGAGATTTTGGCGTGAGGGAGAGCGGAACGGAGCCTGCGGAGGGCAGGGCGGGGAGATGATGGGCGGCGGTGATATGCTTTAGTCACTGCGTTACATATTGCTGCGCGGAGTGCGGCCCTCCGTTGGGCGGAGGCTCCGGGCCGCTCGGGCTTTCGTTCCTCAGCCCGTTTACAAGGAAATGTGTGCGGTTTCGTCCCTCAGACCGCGCTGTGGGCCGACCTGCGGTCGGCCGCATCGGCGTGGAGGTCGAGGGCGTGATGAAGTTCGGGCGTGGTGTATGAGAAAGATGGGCGGCACCTTGGATTGGTCGGTACATGCCTTTGGCCTGACTGAGCCACGGGCCGAGTCTGCTGGGGCAAGGCGTAAGAGTGGGTGCTCGGCTTTGGCGGTCACTGTCTTGATATTGATGTCAAAAGAGAGGGACGGTTATTGTTTGCGAGAAGTTATATATGCTATGATTTGCTCCGGTTCGTCGGGGGAGAATGTTTTGTATTCTGGGTTTCGCCGAAACCATGTCAGTTGGCGTTTGGCATATCTGCGGGTGTTGCGTTTGATAAGTCCTATTGCGGTGTCGAGATCGCACAGGCCGTCGAAATGGTCGAAGAGTTCGCTGTAACCCACTGTGCGTAAGGCGTTGAGCTTAGACCAAGGATGCAGGCGTCGAGCCTCCTCCACCAGACCCTCCGATATCATGGCGTCGACACGCATGTCTATACGCCTGTAAAGTTCTTCCCGCGGGCGGACTATAAGTATGAAGATGGTGTCGAAGTTGCGTTCTTTGGTCTCTCCCTTTCGGAAAGAGCTGTATGGCTTGCCTGTGGAGAGGCATACCTCGAGGGCGCGCATGATGCGTTGTCTGTTATTGTGGTCGACAATCCGGGCATAGTCGGGGTCGAGGCTGTCGAGCATCTCGGTAAGGGAGGAGAGCCCCTCTCTTTCCATCTTGTCGAAAAGGATGGTGCGCACATTGTCGTCGGCGGGTGGTATCTCGTCGAAGCCTCGGGTGACGGCGTCGATGTAAAGGCCGGAGCCGCCGGTGAGTATGACGTGGCTGTGGATCTGCAACAGCTTGTCTATAAGCTCGATAGCCTCTTTTTCATATTGGCCGCAGTTGTAAGGCTCGAAGACAGAGCGGGTGCGTATGAAGTGGTGCTCGGCGGCGGCGAGTTGTTCGTCTGAAGGCACTGCAGTGCCTATACGCATCTCTTTGAATATCTGACGCGAGTCGCACGAGACGATAGGGGCGTCGATGTCTTGCGACACCTTTATGGCCGTGTCGGTCTTGCCCACTCCCGTGGCGCCGGTTATGACAATGAGGGTGCCGCGTTTATTCATCGTCAGAGTAATAGTCGTCGCCTTCGAAGTCGTCATAGTCGCTCATGGCCTCGTCGAATATAGATCGGCTGGCGTGGTCGATGTCGGCGTCGTGCTGGTCGGGGGCCTGGCCGTTGGCAAACTGCAGGCGGGGATAATCGAATCCTTTTTGCGGTTGCGTAATGTCGGTCACCTCAAACATGAGAGCGCGGTCGCCGAGCTGGTCGAACACGTAAAGGAGTCGGTCTCCGGGGGTGCGTATTATCTGTTCGAGGCATATGTTTGCCATGGTCATGAGTATGGTCTGGTCGCCGGATTCGTCCGAGGCGGTGAAGCCCATGTCTATGGAGGTGAACTCATATTGCTTGCGCCATTTGTCGTCGGTTAGGAAAAACGAGCACAGCTCTTGTTTGTCGTAACCGAGATCGTCGCACACAAAGTCATGTATCTCTTTAAGGGTGAGGCTTTGGGGTATCTCGTAATCACGTATGAAGTTGGGGTCTTCATCGCTTAAAACTCGGAATTTGACTATTGCAGACATTGGTTTCGGTTTTGGTGTCAATGGCAAAGATACGACTAAGCGAGAGCAAAAGCAAACGATAGTTTGCTTTTGCTGAGCGTGAGTATCTAAGACTGCCGGGTCAAAGATACGATTAAGCCGAGAGACAAGCAAATTTTATTTGTTTGTCCGAGGCGAAGTATCTAAGACCGTCAGGTCAAAGATAGTCATAAGCCGAGAGACAAGCAAATTTTATTTGTTTGTCCGAGGTGAAATATCTAAGGCGAAGCCAAAGATACGAATAAGCGAGGGCAAAAGCAAACAAGAGTTTGGGTTTGCCGAGCGGGAGTATCTTAAAACCGTCAGGTTAAAGATACGAATAAGCGAGGGCAAAAGCAAGAGGTCTTGCATTTTGCCGAGGCGGAGTATCTAAAACCGCCAGGTTAAAGATAAAGACATTTCGGCATCCGGGACTTTACGATATGTTATAGCTCCGAGAGGAATTTTATGACGTCGACAGAGTCGGGATAGTCCCAAGGGTATGGTTTTTGGGCCGATCCGAACGGGACGTGACGGTGCGACACGAGGCACTGGGTGTGGTGCCCGGCGGCGGCAATGGCAGCGTCGAGCTCTTGACGGGTGCGATAGAACGAGTATGTGATGTCGCTTATGGAGTCTGAGCCGTCGCCCGGCGAGAGGGTGAAGAAGCCGCCGTCGACAAAGGGGGTGCCGTTCATTATCTTGAGCGCGCGGTTTTGTCTATAGTTGCCCAGAAATGACGGATGAGGCATGCGGTGAGCCATGTGCGACAACACCTCGGCGATGTCGGCGGGGGGGTAACCCTCGGGCAGATAGAGGTGGGTGACGTTGCGGCATCCGAGTGTGTGGTATGTGAATATGTCGTCATATAAGAGGGCAAGCTCGCGGTCGGTCTCGGTACCGTCTATTATGGCGGCAGAACTTCGGTGGCCGCGTAATATCATGGGTATGTGTCCGAATCGCGCCCGCATGTGCATTGCAGCGTCCGAGCCGCCGGAGGCTATGAGGGCGTCGACGTTGTCGTGCTCACATAGCGGCTTTATCTCGATGCCGAATGCCGGTACCATGGCCTCTTCGACCCACTGCATCAGAGGGTGGTCTTTAGAGGAGTGTTTGGTGAGTGCGGTGCAGCCGGTAAGGCAACAGCACAGCAGGTCGAAAAAGCCCGCCATGGGTATGTTGCCCGCCATTACGACAGCCACGCGTCGATACTTGGCAACATGCGGATAGCTGCCGAGCCATCGGGTGACGGCATCGTGCGTGAGCATGGTGCCGACAAGGGCGTCGAGGGCATATTTTATGTCCGCCGTGGTGAACCAGCCGTTGTCGTCCATGGCTTTTTGCATCACTTGCACGGGGGGGCCTTCAGACATGAGCCGACGCAGCCGGGTGACGGGCTTGAGGCAGGTGTCGAGCAGCGTGGTCATCTGTCGAAGAGGTGTTTGTATTCCCTGAGCACGAACTCGAGGTCGGCGGGGGTGTCTATGGCGTGTGACTGGCAGTCGGTGACGGCAGTGCGTATGGTGTATCCGTTTTCAAGCCAGCGCAGTTGTTCGAGCGACTCGCATTGTTCGAGCTCTCCGGCCGGCAGCGAGCATATTTGTGCCAGCACATCTTTGCGGTAACCGTAAAGCCCTATGTGTTTGAAGAAGGTGTGGTTTTCGGCCCACGACCCGTGCTCTCTGCCTCGCAGGAAGGGTATGGCACTGCGGCTGAAATAGAGGGCGTTGCCGTTGCGGGCGCGCACAACCTTGGGGGAGTTTTCGTTGAATATGTCTTCGTTGCCCCCGAACGGTTTTACAAGGGTGGCTATCTGGGTTGACGTGTCGTCGAAGCAGCTTTTTATAAGCTCTAGTTGTGATGTGTGGATGAACGGCTCGTCGCCCTGAATGTTGATTACCACGTCGAAGGAGATGCCGAAGAGCTGTTCGGCCTTGGCAAGGGCTTCGTTAGACCGTTCGGTGCCGCTGCGGTGGTGGGGCGATGTCATGATGACGGTGGCGCCGTGCGAGGCCGCCGTCTGTTCTATGCGGGCGTCGTCGGTGGCAACGACACAATGGTCGAAGCAGGTGCGGGCCCGTTCCCACACGTGTATTATCATGGGTTTGCCGAATATGTCGACCAGGGGTTTGCCCTCGAAGCGGCTCGAGCCGTATCGGGCGGGTATGACTGCGAGAAATCTATTCATTGTTGCATGGTTTTTGTTACTCTGTAAGCAGGCCCGCCAACGCAGAGACGAAACGGGTTCTGTCTCTGCCGAGGTTGGGCTTTGTTGCTTACAAAGATATCGTTTTATTGTGTAATTGTTTGCCTTTCGTCGATTTTTTGACGACACTTTGTTAATATAACGCTTCAGGCAGACGCCTGGCCAGTTAGATAATTTCGTTCCGTCAACTAAAAAAGTGGATATAAAATTTTGAGATAGGGCAATAATTTTTAACTTTGCATCGCCAAACATGAGACGCGGGTGAAATTGGGTCGGTTTTTTCTTGATCTGTCGTTTCTCTTCCGCATGTGAAAAAGGGGTTGATTGCGGGTTTCTTTGTTTGATGTTTGGACGCTTCTTGTTGTCCGGTTCGGATTTCCAAGCATTCTATTTATTTGTACAAGACCACATTATGCAAGATTTTGCAACATTGAAACAAAAAACTCTCGTTGAATTGCGTGTGATAGCCAAGTCATTCGGCATGAAACGGGTGGAGAGTTATCGTAAAGACGAGCTTATAGGCAAGATCATCGAGTTTTCTTCGGCCATCGCAGAGTATCGTAACGGCGACGTTCAGCATGGCGACCGCTCGTTGTTCGATAGTCGGGAGAGCGCCCCGGAAGAGGTTGCAGAGCCGGCAGAGAGCAAAGGCGGCGAGCCCGAGACGGTGCGCCATCGTCGTGGCAGGATAGCGCGCGGCAAGGTCTATTCGGCTCAACCCGAGGGTGTTGCCATAAGGGGCGAGGCTTCCGTTGCAGTCGCTTCAGAAGATACGTCTTCAGACAGACGCACCAATATGCCCAATCCGCCGGCCGTGGATATAGAGATAATGAAAAAGCGCCGTTTCGATGCGCGTCAGTCGGTGCGTCAGGATATGCCCAAGACTGAGCCCAAGCGTGTGCGTATGGATGATGCCGAAGATATCGACCGGGTGTCGGTGCCTGTAATGGAGCCGCAGGACGATGTAAGGGGCAGGCGTCAGGGGTCTCAGCGTGAGGAGTATCTCGGGTCGGTAAAGAGCGAGGGTGTGCTTGAGATATTGCAGGACGGTTACGGCTTTTTGCGTTCGTCAGACTATAATTACCTCAACTCGCCCGACGATATATATGTGTCGCCGTCGCAGATACGCACTTTCGGCTTGAAGCAGGGCGATACGGTGGCCGGTGAGATACGTCCGCCCAAAGACGGTGAGAAATATTTTCCCCTGGTCAAGGTCGATATGGTTAACGGCCTTAATCCCGAGGAGTTGCGCGACAGGGTTATGTTCGAGTATCTGACGCCTTTGTTCCCGCAAGAGAAATTCGACATAACGAGCAACGGACACAACAATCTCTCCAACCGCGTGATAGACATGTTCGCACCCATAGGCAAGGGTCAGCGTGCCCTTGTGGTGGCGCAGCCCAAGACCGGTAAGACCATGTTGCTCAAATCAATAGCCAATGCCATTGCCGACAACCACCCTGAGGCGTATATGATAATGTTGCTCATAGACGAGCGTCCCGAGGAGGTGACCGACATGCAGCGCTCGGTAAAGGCCGAGGTGGTGGCATCCACTTTCGACGAGCAGGCCACGCGCCACGTGAAGGTGGCCGAGATGGTGCTCGAAAAGGCCAAGAGGCTGGTGGAGTGCGGTCATGACGTGGTTATATTCCTTGACTCGATAACCCGTCTGGCACGTGCCTATAACACGGTGCAGCCTGCCTCGGGCAAGGTGCTCTCGGGTGGTGTCGATGCCAATGCCTTGCATAAGCCCAAGCGCTTTTTCGGAGCGGCGCGCAACACGGAAGAGAAAGGTTCGCTCACCATCATTGCCTCGGCCCTTATAGATACAGGCTCTAAGATGGACGAGGTGATATTCGAGGAGTTCAAGGGTACGGGTAACATGGAGTTGCAGTTAGACAGAAAATTGTCCAACAAGCGCATATATCCCGCTGTCGACATAACGGCCTCATCGACCCGTCGCGACGACCTTTTGATGAACCGCGAGACCTTGCAGAAGACATGGATAATACGCCGCCACCTTACCGACATGAACTCGGTGGAGGCCATGGAGCTGATAAAGAAAGAGATGGAGAGCACCGACAGCAACGACGAGCTGTTGCAGAAGATGAACCAGTAATATGTGGTGATAGTAACATAGAAAAACGGATGTCTTAAATTATAAGATGTCCGTTTTTTTGTGGAGCGATTCATGGCGCAGCGGTTGTCTGTTTTGCGGGAGTGGGGCAGTGGTGCTGTAAGTGATGTGGAGAGAAAAATAGGAGTAAAACAGAAAAAAACGTTAAACCTGTTTGCTTTTACCAAACCGACGACTAAATTTGTATGACCGTTTTGCTTTGTCTTTGCGTAAATGCCGGCGTTTGCGTGGGTTGTAAACGGAGGCTTGCATGAAGATGGTGTTGTGCCGTTTTGTATCAGGCATGGCGGAGGCTTTACAACGGGTTGAAAAACAGATGTTATGATAATAGATTCTTTGAAAAACAGCGGGCTTGCCGAGTTGTTGCATCCCGATTTCAAGTTGGTGTTCGACTATGTAAAGTCGCACGATTTGTCTCTTCATGAGCCAGGGCGCATAGAGCTTAAAGGGGCCGATGTATATATCAACATTGCGCATGTCGATGGCAAAGAGAGTGCTGAGGCAGTGTTGGAGACGCATGAGCAGTATATCGACATACAGTTTCCGCTGTCGGGGGTGGAGAGTTTCGGTTGGAAAGGCACCGGCGACCTGACTCGTCAGAGCCGTCCGTATGACGCAAAAGACGATATCGCCTTTTTTGAAGATGCTCCGCACACTTTTTTTACCTTGCATCCCGGTGAGTTTGCCGTATTCTTTCCCGCAGACGGACATGCCCCGTGCATAGGGCAGGGCAGGATTAAGAAAGCCATTGCAAAAGTGAAAGTTATAAACAGATGACAGATAGATTGTTGAGAGTGTGGCTCTCGTTTTGTATGATCTTGTCGGCGGCGTGGGTGTCGGCTGGCGAGCCCGTCAAGGTGGCATGTGTCGGTAACAGCGTCACTTATGGCATGGGGGTCGAGAACAGAGAGCATAATTGTTATCCTGCCAGGTTGGCGCAGCTTTTGGGCGAGGGTTACGATGTACGTAATTTCGGTAAGTCGGGGGCGACGCTTCTGTCGAGGGGGCACCGTCCCTATGTGGAGCAGCAGGAGTTTGCCGACGCTGTCGCCTTTGCGGGCGATGTGGTGGTCATACATCTGGGGCTCAACGACACCGACTCGCGCAACTGGCCTAATTACAGAGACGATTTTGTGCGTGATTATCTGCGGCTTATAGATACTTTCAAGAGCGTCAACCCCGGTTGCCGTGTTATTATATGCCGCATGACTCCCATAACGAGCAACCATTGGCGTTTCAAGTCGGGTTCGCGTGACTGGTATGAACAGATACAGAGTAAGATAGAGCATGTGTCACGTGTGGCCGGCGTGGAGTTGATAGACCTGCAGGAGTTATTGTATGACAGGCCGCAGCTCTTGCCCGATGCCTTGCATCCCACGGCCGAGGGGGCCTATATATTGGCTCGCAGGGTATATTCGGCCATCACGGGCGATTACGGCGGTTTGAGCATGGCCTCCATATATGGCGACAACATGGTGTTGCAGCGCGATAAGGTGTTGACGATAAACGGTGTGGCCAACGCCGGCGAGACGGTCGAGGTGAAGATTGCCGGACATAAGAGAAAGGCGGTTACCTCATATAACGGCCGTTGGCAGATAGAGTTGGGTCCGTTGAAGGCGGGCGGTCCCTATAAGATGAACGTCAAGGCGGCGAGCGGGAGCCTGCTGTTTGACGATGTGATGGTGGGTGAGGTGTGGCTCTGTTCGGGGCAGTCCAACATGGCTTTCAAGGTGAGGCAGGCGGCAGGTGCCGAAGAGGCCATGGCCGATGCCGGGGCTCATGCGGTGCGTCTTTACAACATGCAGCCGCGTGTGTACACCGATGCCGTCAGCTGGGACTCGACCGAACTGGCACTTCTGAACAAAGGCGACTATTACCTTCCGACCCGTTGGCAGAGGGCCGATGCGCAGAGCGTTGGCGACTTTTCTGCGGTGGCCTATTATTTCGGCAAAATGCTGGCCGACAGCCTCGGTGTGCCCGTGGGATTGATATGCAACGCCGTGGGAGGTGCTCCGGCAGAGGCTTTCATCTCTCGCAGGACGATGGAGTTCAACCCCGTGTTGATAGACGAGATAGGCAACTGGAAAAACAGCGACATGTTGCAGGGGTGGGTCAGAGAGCGGGCTGCACTTAACATCAGGAATACGCCTTTCGAGCGTCAGCGTCACCCCTATGAGCCGTGTTATCTTCACATGGCAGGCATACGTCCGCTGGCCGGCTTTCCTGTCAAGGGCTTTATATGGTATCAGGGCGAGTCTAACGCCCATAATGCCGAGTTGCACGAGGTTGTCTTTCCTGCATTGATAGAGAGCTGGCGCAAGACGTGGGGTGAGACCCTGCCGTTTTATTATGTGCAGCTGTCGAGCATGGAGCGGCCAAGTTGGCCCCATTTCAGAGACAGCCAGCGCCGCATGTCGGCCGAGTTGGAGAGGGTGGGCATGGCCGTGTCGAGCGATTTGGGCGACAGGTACGATGTTCATCCGGTGCATAAAAGGCAGATAGGCGAGCGTCTGGCGGCTCAGGCGTTGCACCGCGATTATGGCATGGCGCATGTGGTGCCGTGCGGCCCTATGTTCAGGCAGGCGGAGTATCGTGACGGGGCGGCCTATGTCTGTTTTGATTACGCCGATGGCATGACGACATCTGACGGCGAGGCTTTGCGTTCGTTTGAGGTGGCGGGCGACGATGGTTTGTTCGTTGCTGCAGAGGCTGTGGTGGATGGCGACAGGGTGAAGGTGTCGTCGTCTAAGGTGAAGAGTCCCAGATATGTGCGTTACGGGTGGCAGCCATTCTCGACGGGCAATCTTGTGAACGGAGCGGGGCTTCCGGCGTCGACTTTCGTGAGCGAGTAATCGTTTTCGGCGGCCGTCGGGGCTTTGAGAGAGTGGCGGGGCTTCCCGTGAGGGAGTTTCCGTGGAGAGAGAGGGGACAGCACATGTGTAAAGTCGAGCCGTAATCTGGCCGCGCATGCCCAAGAGATAGGCGCATGGGTCATAGGTGCCATGGTTACGCCTTTTCCGGGATAGGCCGCGTGGAAGAGTTGGTGCTCTATGGAAAGGTTGTTTTCATGTGCCGAGGGGGTTGTATCAATGCCGGAGGTTGCTCGAATCGTTAGGTGAGAGATAGATGAAAGAGAGGTGGTAAGTCCGCCTCTCTTTTTTGTTTATGTTTGAAGTGACGGGGCGGCATTATGCAGATTGGTTGTCGGATGGTGATTCGCTTCGGTCGGATTGTGTTGTTTTGTGTGATGCGGGCGATGCGGATGTGTGTCGCACGGCGTGTGACGGGTCTTTTATGTATCCGAAGGTGCGGTTATAAGATAAAATGTTTTGTTTTGCACGATGCGGTCGAAGCAGCTTGATGCGCTAATATGCAGGCGTTATGTTGCGTCTGTGGCGTGTGGTTCTCGGGCGGGGAGTTAGAATATTATGTATCCTGCAACTCCCGACAATGCTATGACAATGAGTGGGTTGACCTTGAACCATACTGCCGTTAGGGCGGCGGCGAACACTATTATGCTTCGATAGTCGACGAAGTTTTCGCGGTTCATGAGCACCAGGGCGGCGGCGGCTATCAGTCCTATGATGACGGGACGCATCGACCGCATGACCTGTTTTATGTATGGGTTGCCGTTAAGGCGGGTGTAAAAGAACGAGCCTAAGAGCATGAGCACCAACGACGGTGTGCACACGCCCAGGGTTGCCAGTGCAGAGCCTAATATGCTGCCGCCGGATGCGGTGTAACCTATGTAAGTGGCGCAGTTTATGGATATGGGGCCCGGGGTCATTTGCGAGATGGCCACAATGTCGGCAAACTCCGACGAGGTGATCCAGTTGTGCGATGTGACAACCTCGCTTTGTATAAGCGACAGCATGGCATATCCGCCGCCGAACCCGAATATTCCTATTTTGAAGAACGATAGAAACAGCTCTAAATAGATCATTGCCTAATCCTCCGGGTTTGTCGTTTTGGTTTGTTTGAGCTTATGTCGGCAATATAGTATGCCCCACACCACGGCCGCCACTATGAATATCACAGGCGAGAGGCCGAACCAGATGCCCACCGCCACAGCTATGACTATAGGGATCTCTTTGCCTGTGATGTTTTTAGAGAAGCTGAACACCGGATAGAGTATGAGGGCCACCACCGCAGGACGCATGCCCATGAAGACACTCTTGGTGGCAGGGTATTGGTAAAGGGAGCGGAAAAAGATGGCTATGGTGAGCAATATTATGAACGAGGGAAGCACAGAGCCCAGAAAGCCGGCAATGCCGCCCATGATGCTCCTGTGGTGGTAACCGATGAGTATGGCTGTGTTTACGGCCATGGGACCGGGCGACGCCTGCGCCAGTGACAGATAGTTGAGAAACTCCTCGTCGTCGACCCATCCGTGGCGTCCAATCTCGCGTTGCATGAGCAATATCATGGCATAACCGCCTCCGAATGTAAAACATCCTATCTTGAAAAAGCTGATAAAGATTTTTAACGTCTCTTTCATTGTTTTGTTTTTCTGTGTCCGTTATATGGAGAGTTCGTCAAACGCCTCCCAGATGCTTTGTTGCGGCAGCGGGGCTTTTATGGATATGCGTTCCTTGGTGACTGGGTGGTCGAATGTTACCGAGCGGGCATGAAGCGATATGCCGCCGTCGGGGTTAGAGCGGGGAGCGCCATATTTGAGATCACCTTTTATTGGGCTGACGGCTTTTGACAGTTGTGCCCTTATCTGGTGGTGGCGTCCTGTTATAAGCTCTATCTCCAAAAGACAGTAATGTTTGCTGCGTCCCATCACCTTATAGCGCAGGCGCGCCTCTTTGGAGTCGCCGCGGGGTGCGGTGTGGGCATACGAGCGGTTTTTGTTGGAATTGCGCTCTATGTAATGCACAAGCTCGCCCTCTTCCTCGGCGGGGGAGGTGCTCACGATGGCCAGGTATCGTTTGTCTATGCGGCGGTCGCGCACCATCTCGTTCATGCGGGCGAGCGCTTTCGAGGTCTTGGCAAACAGCACAACGCCGCTGACGGGACGGTCTATGCGGTGTATGACCCCCAGAAAGACCGCTCCGGGCTTGGCGTCGCGCTCTTTGATGAACATCTTGACATCCTCTTCAAGCGACAGGTCGCCCGAGGGGTCTGTCTGCACCGGCATGCCGGCGTGTTTGTTGACGGCTATCAGGTGGTTGTCTTCATACAGTATGTCGCGCTTGTCAAGCATCGTCTTATCTTTGATTACCGCACAAAGATAAAAAAGTTTTCCCTCCGCGGCAAATGCACGGCTGTTTTGGGGTTTGCGGGGACTGTTGCTTTGGATTGCGGGCATTGCCGTTTTTGAATTGCTGGAACTGCCTCCGGCGGCCCTTCCGGGGGAGGGGTCACGGAGGGGTCTCAGACCCCCTTTTGATATTTTTGAGGAACAACTAAGCGCAGAAGTACGAAAATCAATTGTAAATGTGTAAGACTTTTGTCGAAACACATTTACAACTGATTTTCGTTTTTGGCCCCGGGGTTGGGTGCCTGAAAGATATTCAACAGGGGCATGACTCTCGCGGAAAGGGCGCAAAAACAATGCGGCAAGCCAAAGCTGTCAGTACGGCAAGTCACAGTGAAACAGCACCGCAGGCGGGGGCAGTCACGGCAATCCGCAAGGGGGTCAGAGGGTGTCTGAGTATATCGACCTTGGCAATGGGCGCATGTTGTAACATGAGGCCATCGACCCGCCGTAAGCGCCGGCCGACAGTATGGCCAGGTAATCGCCGCGGCGGGTGGTCGGCAGTTTTATGTCGGTGGCGAATATGTCGCTCGACTCGCACACGCCGCCGGCAACGGAGTATGTCTGCTCGGGGTCATGGCTCGACAGGTTTTCTATGCGGTGGCGGGCGCCGTAAAGGGCCGGACGTATAAGCTCTGTCATGGAGGCGTCGACAAGCACATAGTTCTTGCCTGAGGCGGTCTTTTTGTTGTATAACACCTTGGTTATGAGTGTGCCGCACTGGCATACTATAGAGCGTCCCAGCTCGAAATGGAGCTTCTGACCGGGGCGCAGCGGCAGGTTGTCGGCAAATATCTTGAAATAGGCGTCGAAGTCGGGCACAGGCTCGGTGCGCGGGCTTTCATAGTTGACGCCGAGTCCGCCGCCGACGTTGATATAGCTGATGTCGATGCCGCGGCTCTCGAACCATTCCATTATGGAGACGACACGTTTGCAGAGATATTCGTACACTTTGAGATTGACTATCTGCGAGCCTATGTGGAAGTGAAGACCCACTATAGAGAGGTGCGTCAGTGAGCCTATGCGCTCTATGACCTCCTCTATCTCGGTGTATGCGATGCCGAATTTACTGTCGGCATGGCCTGTCGATATGTTGCGGTGCGTCTGCGGGTCGACGTCCGGATTTATGCGCAAGGCCACCGTGGCACGGCGCTGCATGCGGGCTGCGATGCCGTTTATCACCTCCAGCTCCTCGAGCGATTCGCAGTTAAAAGCCAGTATGCCTTTGTCTATGGCATACTCTATCTCGTCGTCGCGTTTGCCCACCCCTGCGAACACTATCTGCGAGGGGTCGAACCCTGCCTCGATGGAGGCCCGCACCTCGCCGCCGCTGACGCAGTCCGTACCCAGGCCGAACGACCTTACCTCTTGCAATATGCGGGCCTCGAAGTTGGCTTTGAGCGCATAATGCACATGAAATCCGTGGGCAGAGGCACAGTCGCTGACAGCCTTGAGGGTGCGGCGCAACAGCTCTATGTCATAGAGGTAAAAAGGGGTGGGTATATGGTTGATTTTTTCTATGTCTGTCATTTGGTTGTTGTTTTGAAGAGGTGATCGTTAAGTTTGCGCAGGGCCTCTATCTTGTTGTCAGACGATATGAGTATGGCCACAGAGCGGCAGCTGGCGCCGTAAGATACCATCTTTACGGGTATGCTGCGTATGGAGTCGAGTATGCCGGCCACAAGCCCCGGACGTTCGTGTTCGAGTCTGCCCACGACGCATATTATGGAGTTGCCACGCTCGTAAGAGGCGGCGCCCAGAAGCGACAGCTCCTGCACGATCTGCTCCACGTGCGAGTCGTCGTCTATGGTGAGCGATACGGCCACCTCCGATGTGGTTATCATGTCGATGGGGGTGCGGTATTTCTCGAATATCTCGAAGACGCGTCTGAGGAAGCCGTATGCCAGGAGCATGCGCGCCGAGCATATACGTACCACGGTGATGTTGTCTTTGGCCGCCACGGCATGATATTCGCGCTCGCTGTCGCCGGTGGAGGTGATGGTGGTGCCTTCGGCGGTGGGGTCGAGGGTGTTTTTTAACTTAACGGCTATGTTGTGCTCGCGGCACGGTTGTATGGTCGAGGGGTGGAGTATCTTGGCTCCGAAATAGGCCAGCTCGGCCGCCTCATTGAAGCTCATGCGGCGAATGGGATATGTGTCTTCGACATAACGCGGGTCGTTGTTGTGCATTCCGTCTATGTCGGTCCATATCTGCACCTCCGACGCCTCGGTGGCCGCACCTATCAGGGCTGCCGAGTAATCGCTGCCGCCGCGCCCCAGGTTGCTCAGGTTGCCGTTATGGTCGCGGCAGATGAAGCCTTGGGTTATAAAGAAGGTGTCGGGGTCGGCCTCGGCGGTGATGCGGCGCATGTTGTCGGCAAGAAAGGCGGTGTCGACGGTGCCGTCGGTATTGGTGCGCATGTGCTCGGTTATGTCTATGAAAACGGCTTTGACACCGCTTTTTTGAAGAAACATGGCGAAGATGGCCGATGTGAGAAGCTCGCCTTGCGCTATTATGGCATCGCGGCTCGGGCTGTCGAACGAGTCGGCCAGAGAGCTTATAAGGGCAAAGGTGGCGTTTACTTTTGCGTGGGCCTCGTCCTTGTCGTTGTTGTCGAAGAGCCTGTCGACGCACTCGTCGTACTTGTTGCGAAGCATTGCCAGTGTCTCTTGGGGCATGGTGCCGCCACCTGAGAGGGCGTCGCATATCTCAACCAGCGCATTGGTGGTGCCCGACATTGCCGACAACACCGTGATGTCTGATCTCTGACTGCCTATTATAGAGGCCACCTGCCTCATGTTATCGGCAGAACCGACCGAGGTGCCACCGAACTTCAAGACTTTGTTAACGGTCATTGTTTAAATTTATTTTTATTTGTTGTTTTTTATTTTCTTTAGTTTGTTTTTTATGGTGTTTGTGTGTTTTATTTTTATATCCGGTGTTTTATTTCTTTAGCCTCGGTTAACCATGAAATATTCATATTTTTGTTTGTTTTTCACTTTTTTGTGTTTTGCCGAGGAAAAAATTTTTCAAATTGTCTTTTTTGTCAGACATGCCGAAGAGGCGCATAAAAACAGAGGTTCTTGGCATATTGTCTGTTAAAAAAGTTGTAAAATTTATTTTCTTAGGTTAATTATAATGATTATTTTGTTGTATTTATAAAAAATTTTTTCTTTTTTTGTGCCATGGAATCTTGAATAAACCTTTTGTGAGGTTGTGTTTCACTTTGCAAAAGTATGTAAAAGAGATGGTGATAAAAAATTTGCCATTAAATTGTTCAAATGTTCGAGATTTTGTTAAAATTTAAACTTAAGAAGTCTATATATAAAATATTAAATAAAATATGACAACAATCCCTGCCGCGGTAGAACGTGTAATTAAAAAGAAGCCCTTTTTGGAGAGTGCCCTGATAGAGGGTATCGTCAATTTGTCGGCGCTTTCGCGTAAGATAAAGGACGAAATTGAAGAGGAGCTTGGCAAGAAGGTTAACGACGGTGCCATAATAATGGCGCTCAACAGATTAGTGCCACGTCTGGAGCTTATTTCTGCCATGAAGTTGCAGAAAGTGATCGAAAATATCGGTGATATAGTGGTGCGTTCCAATCTTTCAGACTATGCGTATGCAAATTCAAAGTCGTTATTGAACGGTCAGATGAAACTGCTCGAGAAGATAACCGACATGAATAACGACGCCTTTTGCACATTCTCTCAGGGTGTGAGCGAGACCACGATTGTGGTGAGCGCCAGCCTGGGCAGCATGGTGGAGGAGATATTTGCCAATGAGACGCTTGTTAACAAAACAGACAATTTGTCGTCCATAACCGTGAAGCTGCCGGCGGAAAACAGCATCTATCCGGGCGTATATTACTGCATTTTCAAAGAATTGGCCTGGGACAACATCAACATATCGGAGGTGATAAGCACAACCAACGAGTTTACCGTGTTGGTGGCATCGAAAGATATACAGAAGGCATTCTCTATATTGATGGATTCCAAGAGGATGTTTTCTTCAAACAGGTAAGGGTTGAATTTATATTAGTCGGGCTGCCGTGAGGGGGTGGCCCGAAAGGGGAGAGCAAAAAATCAGGTGGCATTATATTATTATGGTTTATTTTAAAGATTTATTTGGGAATTATTTTTAGAGGTTTTATTTAGATTTTATAATTATTCAAAGCTATTTATTTTTATTATCAGGACCGGTTTTATATTATAGGGTAACAGTGTATTTATAGGGTAATTATTTTATTAGGTTAGAAAATTACGGGGAGACGACACGGGGTGGTGTTATTATTAAAGCCGTGCCGCTCTTGCAGGTGATGAAAAGCCTGCAAGAGGGGGAGTGCGCGACATCTTTATCAGAGGTGGAGATGGTGCGCGGTTTGTGACATATTCTTTTTGCGGGTATGTCACGACTGTAAGGTGAGCGATGGTTCGATGTGTGTATATTGCTTGCATGATCGGATTATTTGATTATCTTTGCAGAAATGTCCCTCGCAAAAGGGGGCATTTGAGGCTGAGTGTGTGCCTGAAAAGGTGCCTCTTTGCCTGTAATTTAAAAGAGAGAGAGTTTTTATGTCAAGTATCAGAAAAACGAAAAAAGAGATCGATGCTCTTGTGAGCGAGGTTATTTCAGACGCATACACATGTATGGCGGTTAACGGCGACAAGAAGTTCGACGAGATATGCGATATAATCGAGAGTGCGGTGGAGTGTCGTAACGAGCTCTTCAAGCAGGTCAACAATCCCACCGAAAAGCACAACGTAAGGTTGAACCGCAAGCACTATCAGACTGTGCGTGCAACGTTGTTTGACCGGGCAGACAAGCTTTTCGAGCGCCTCTCGGCAACATTTAAAGAGAACTGACAGGGCAGTTGTTGTCTGACGGTTTGTCGTGCATTGGGCAGGACAGTCGGAGTGTGCTTTTATGATGTGTCGTAAGCAGCACGTTGTCGAGTGCGGTCGAGTGTCGTGCCTGCATCGGCGTGTGTTATGTTCGGGTTCGTCCGGAGCGCCTATGGCGTTTCGTGCGGCTTTGTCGTATGTCATAAATTGATTTGGTTGATATTTCCTTGAGAGGTGGTCTGCCTTGCCGGGTCGGTCGGCTTAAAGAATGATATTTTTAATCACTTAACATATTTATAATGAGAATTTTCAGAAACTTTGCATTTGTTGCGCTCGCTGTCGTTGCGGTAATGTCATTGGGCAGTTGCGGTAACAATTCCGCGTCGGGTTACACAATAGAGGTGCCCGTGCCCGAGAGAGCCGCAGGGCAGCAGGATGCCATAGGCATGACGGCACCCAAGCTCGATACCGTGCGGGTGGGCTTTATCGGATTAGGCATGCGTGGTCCCGGTGCAGTGTCTCGCTGGACTCACATTCCCGGCACCAAGATCGTTGCTCTTTGCGATTTGTTGCCCGAGAACGTGGAGAAAGCCAAGAAGATCGTTGCCAAGGCGGGATTGCCCGAGCCGGCTTGCTATTCGGGTTCCGAGGATGCCTGGAAGCAGCTGTGCGACCGTGACGACATCGATATCGTGTACATTGCCACCGACTGGAAGAATCATGCCAAGATGGGTGTGTATGCAATGGAGCACGGCAAGCATGTGGCCATAGAGGTGCCTTCGGCCATGACATTGGATGAGATATGGCAGCTTATAGAGACCTCTGAGAAGACCCGCAAGCATTGCATGCAGCTTGAAAACTGCGTTTACGACTTTTTCGAGCTCACCACTCTCAACATGGCCCAGAAAGGTCTCTTCGGTGATGTGCTTCACGTGGAAGGCGCTTATATACACAATCTTGAGGAGTATTGGCCCGAGTATTGGAACAACTGGCGTTTGGATTACAACCGCAATTATCGCGGCGATATTTATTCCACTCACGGCATGGGTCCGGCATGTCAGCTTCTCGACATTCACCGCGGCGACCGCATGAAGACCCTCGTTGCGGTCGACACCAAGGCAGCGACAGGTCCCGGCTTGGTTAAGAAATATACAGGCGAGGATGGCTCCGACTTCAAAAACGGTGATCACACCATGACATTCATACGTACTGAGAACGGCAAAACCATTCTCATTCAGCACGATGTGATGAATCCGCGTCCTTACAGCCGCATGTACCAGCTTACCGGTACCGACGGTTTCGCAAACAAATATCCCATCGAGCAGTATTGCTTCCGTCCCGAGCAGATCAAAAACGGTGAGGTGCCCAACCACGAAAACCTCAACATGCACAGCGCAGTATCTGCCGAGACCAAGAGGGCGTTGATGGAGAAATACAAACACCCCATTCATCGCGAGCTCGAAGAGACGGCCAAGAAGGTGGGCGGACACGGCGGCATGGACTTTATCATGGACTATCGCCTCGTATATTGCCTGCGCAACGGGTTGCCACTTGACATGGATGTTTATGACCTGGCCGAGTGGTGCTCTATGGCAGAGCTTACCCGCATGTCTATCGAAAACGGTAACGCACCTGTGGCAGTGCCCGACTTTACCCGCGGCGGCTGGCAGAAGGTGAAGGGTTATCGTCATGCCATGGTTGAATAACTTGTCGTTCTGTGGCGTGGGCCGGCCCGTTTTGAGATGAGTCCGCCCTTACGCCGCCCGAATGGATTACGGCCTGTGACCGCTTTGTTATCGGCAAAGTAACCGCCAAGACGAGGCGACACAGCCGCTTTTACAAACAGCTCCCCCATATCCGATCAAGTCGGATATGGGGGAGCTGTTTGTGTTAAACGGGTGCAAATATGTTTCCTAATGGAGGGAAACTCACAGGCATGGGGCATGATGAATATGTTATGTCAATCAGAGCAAAACGTTTGGCCGGCGTGAGGTGTTACGGAGCTTAAACCGTCGTGTGACGAAAGAAAATGCGAAAGCAAAGAGGTGTGAAAGTTCGTTTTGGTGCTGCTTGCTGTGAGGTGGTCTTTTTTGGAGTGGGGGATGGTAAAAGTTGATTGTGAGATAAAAAAAATAGAGCTATATTTGCAAATAAAAATAAGGTTGTTATAATGAATAAGACATCCGAATATGAATTTACGATCGTCGTGCCGCTTTACAACGAGGTGGACAACATGGAGCGGCTCGAGGTCGAATTGAGCGAATATATCTCAGCCTCTTCGCTTGCCGCTTGTGTGCTTTTTGTCAACGACGGGTCGACTGACGGCAGTCTGGATTGCGTGAGGGCCATTTGCGACAGGAACGCACATTTCTATTACCTCTCCTTTGAGGCCAATCGCGGTCTGTCGGCAGCGATAAAGGCAGGCATAGATTATTGCCATAGCCGCTATATCGGATATATCGACGCCGATTTGCAGACCACACCTCAAGATTTCGAGCTTCTTATTCCGCATATACAAGACCATGAGCTTGTCATGGGCATACGTGCCGGGCGTAAGGATGGTTTTGTCAAACGTATGTCGAGCAAGATAGCCAACAATTTCAGGCGTTCCATGACCGGCGACACGGCTGTCGATACGGGGTGTCCGCTCAAGATACTCCATGCCGATGTGGCCAAGAGGTTGCCTTTCTTTACCGGCATGCACCGCTTTTTCCCTGCCCTGATACTGCTCGAGGGCGGACGCATGAAGCAGTTGCCGGTGCGCCATTTCCCCCGCATGGCAGGCGTGGCCAAATATAACCTGAGAAACAGATTGGTGGCACCGTTTATGGATTGTTTCGCATATCGTTGGATGAGAAAGCGTTACATAAAGTACGCTATCGGCGAAAGTAAGATATGATATGTCCGATTGGTTGATATTCGGTATTGGTATCGTTGCCCAGATACTGTTTTCCGGGCGCATGATATTGCAATGGATCTTGTCGGAGAGGGCCAAAAAGGTTGTCTCTCCGTCCATATTCTGGATATTGAGCATCATGGCCTCTTACATGTTGTTCATATATGGCTGGGTGAGAGACGATTTCGCCATAATACTCGGCCAGGTGATATCCTATTACATTTACATATGGAATCTTAACATAAAAGGTGTGTGGCGCAATGTGCATCTGTTGATGCGTATTGTGCTGTTGTTGACGCCGTTGTGTGCCATAGGGTATATGTTCGGCGACTGGAGTTACCATTATGTGCGTCTGTTTGAAAACGGCGATATACCGTTGTGGCTTGTCGTTTACGGGTCGGCAGGGCAGATAATATTCACCCTCAGGTTTGTATATCAGTGGTATTATTCGTCGAAGAAGGGAGAGTCGGTGTTGCCGCGCGGTTTCTGGCTTATAAGCCTCACGGGGTCGCTGGTCATAATATCTTACGCCATCTATCGCAAAGATCCGGTGTTGATACTCGGGCAGAGCACAGGGGCGTTCGTATATCTGCGTAACTTGTTTATACTCAAAAAAGAGGTGAGCAAAGGGTGATTGCCGCAGGGGTGTGTGAAGAAAAAAATATAGGATGAGAAAAAACTGGTATCTTTATATATTGCCGATGCTGATGTTGTTGCCGGTGTTTGTGTTTCGTGATTTCACCACCGACAATGAGTTGCGTTACATAAGCATCATAGAAGAGGCGTTGCGTGACGGCTCCCTCTTTGCGTTTCACAACCACGGTGTGGCGTATGCCGACAAGCCGCCGTTGTATTTCTGGTTTGCCATGCTCTTCCGCCTCATTGCCGGAGATAATCATATATGGCTCTTGGGTTTGCTTACGGTGGTGCCGGCCATTGTGATAATGCACGTGATGAACAAATGGTGTTTTGGCGCAGAGGCCGTTGCAACGCGTGTTGCTCCCCCCATGTTGGCATTGCTTACGTGTGTGATGTTTTTAGGAGGCACGGTGGTGTTGCGCATGGATATGATGATGACCATGTTCATCGTGTTGGCGCTTTACTCTTTCTGGAAACTTTATACAGGGACGGGCAGGGCACACGAGCGTTTCCTGTTGCCTCTTTGGATATTCCTGGCAGTTTTCAGCAAGGGGGCGGTCGGCATATTGATGCCTGTGGTGGTGATAGCCTCCTTTTTGGCGACGGAGGGCAAGATAAAGAGCATAGGGCGTTATTTAGGGTGGCGCACCTGGGGAGTGATAGCGCTTTTCGCGGTCGCCTGGTTTGCGGCGGTATATGCCGAAGGTGGGGTGGAGTATCTTGACAACCTGTTGGTTAAACAGACAGTCGGCAGGGGTGTCAATTCGTTCCATCACAAAGAGCCGGTGTGGTATTACCTGAAGACTATATGGTATTCGGCGGCTCCGTGGTCGTTGTTTGTGGCAGTGATGTTCGTTGCGGCGTTCAGAAAGAGGCTGTTGGGAGCAGAGCCGCTGATGCGTTTTTTTGCGGTGACCGTCTTGGCGACGTTTGTCGTGATGTCGCTGGTAAGCTCGAAGATAGACATATATCTGTTGCCCATATATCCGTTTTTTGTCTATTTCGCCTTCATGGTGCTCGATAAGGTGGCACCCAAAGCGGCTGTCGTGGCGGTGGCCATACCGGCTGCGGTGATGGCATGCGTTTTCCCTGCATTATTTTTCTGCATTGACATGTTGCCTGTGGTGCCCGAAGAGTCGTGGTTGCTCTATATGGGTGCCGGGGTGTTGATGTTGTTTGCCGTGGCGGGATTGGCGGCGGCCGTCAAGGGGTATGTGCGCGCTTCGGTGGCATCGGTGGCGGCGGGCATGTTGGTGTGCATATTTATCGTGTCGTTTACCGTGCCCAATTTCAATCCCTATATAGGTGTCAGGTCGCTTGCAGCCAAGGGGGTGAAGGTGGCCGAGGATAACAATGTCTCGGGGTATGCCTATTATAAGTTTCGCGGTGACAACATGGACGTTTTCGTCGGTCGCCAACTGACGGGCATAGAGGAGTTCGACGAGCTTGTAAGGCTTAAGGAGTCGGGCGAGCCTGTGGTGCTGTTCGTGCGCGGACGCGAGCTGAGACGAGAGGAGGCGTTAGGGCCGCTGCTCGAAGAGGCCTTTGTCGGCAGCGAGGGTGATTATAAAATATATCTGTTGGGGGCGAGGTGATTGAGTTTCGCCGTTTGCTTTGGCATAATAGATTATGTCGACGGGAGCAGGTTTTTTCCTGCGCCCTTTTTGTGTCTGCCACAATGGTTTGCTTATAGAGGGAGAGTGGGGGTGCCGTCTGGTTTCGTCGTCTTTCAGGTTGGCTCACTTGTTTTGAATGGGGAGTGTGGTTTGTTTTGGCGTCTTTTAGAGGGAGGTGTCGGGCGTTTGCTTCAGCCGTTTTTCCGGCTCTTGTATGAAAAAACGCAGGGAATAATCTGTCA
>CAMRVW010000016.1 GCA_947054185.1 uncultured Rikenellaceae bacterium
TATCAAATCGGGGTCCGTGACCCCTCCCCCGGAAGGGCCGCCGGAGGCAGTTCCCTCAAAACAAAACAACAGTTGTGGCAAACCAAAACGGCAGTGCCGCAAAGCCTTACCCCAGGCTTTGGACATATTTTTTCAGGTCGGCATGCAGCTTGCCGAACAGTTCGGAGTTGCGATACTCGACCGACGATGTGAGCTCGTCGCCCGGTTGGCGCAGGGTGTTTTTATAGTGGCTGAGCTCGTTTTCGAGAGTGACACCCTCGCGTGAACTGTTTCGTATGCTCTCTATGCTCATGGCTTTGAGCACTTCGCATACGGTCTGAAGTATCACCGATACCACATGGTCGAACAGTGTGTGGCCGTGCATATACAGATATACGTTGTCAGGGCGCACTCCGCGTTCCTTGAGCCTTGCCTCGAAGTTTTCGACCGCCTCTTTGTACCTGTGAAACTTCTCTTCGAGGTGCTTGAGCTTGCGGGTGCAGTTACGCTCGAGCCATTCGAGGGTGTCGGCTCCGTTGTTGTCCATGACAAGGAAGTTGAGCCTTACGGTGTTGCGGAAATCGCTCAGCGGAAACATGTTGGCCTTGCCGGAGTATGCCGAATATACATACCATAGAAACAACTTGTACACCTTTTGAGAGTATGCTTTCATGAATTGCTCGAAGTCGAACAGGAAGGTGTCGTTTTTGGTGGCGCGCACACATGCCGGACGGAGCGAGGGCGGATAACAGAAATAGTTTTCTATGGCGTAAACGTATGTCTGAAATATATATTTGTTGCCGTTTACCGTGCGCGACTGGGCGTTGGAACTGTCAAACAGATAGTCGAAGTCGCTGTCCATGCATAGTATCATCTCTTGACCGCACCCCTCCACCATCGACAGCAAGACCTTCTTCCCCTTGGCCAGGTCGTCGCGGGTGGGCACCCCCACCTCGAAGCGCAGCTTGTCGTTCTCAAACTCGGAGAGCACACCGCGCCAAAAGGCGATGTCGTCATATCCCTCGACATAAGCCCTGACCACGCGTTTGCCTCGTTCGTTACGACCTGCCAAGGCGCGGGCATTGGCCAGATAGTCGGAATTGAGGTTTTTTACCAGTCTGCTCATCTTAACAATCTTTAGTCTTAAAGGCGACGGATGCCGTTATAGGCAGGCAAGCCGTCCGGTCATTGTTTCTGCCCCCTGTGCGGTTTGCCCGGTCTGTTTTTCACAAAGCATTAATCATGCCGAAAAGTCGGTCTTGGTAACCAGATCTTCCATGTCGGTCACTCTGTCGATCCACCCTTCCATTATCATTGCCGGCGAGTGTGTCGATACTATCAGCTGCACATGGGGGTTTATCTCCATTATGGAGCCTATGAGCTTCTTCTGCCAGTCGAAGTGGAGCGATATCTCGGGTTCGTCCATTATGAGTATGTATGGCCTGCGGTCTTGCGTGAGCACCGTGGTGAGTATTATTATGAGCTGTTTCTCTCCCGAAGAAAGCTGATATGGTGTCAGAGTCATGTTGCCGAACGAAAATCTTATCTCGTCACTGTCGCGGATGACCTTCTTGCCCGACTGCCCCAAAAGAGAGTCGAGTATGTCGAAAAATCGTTCTTTGCCCCGCATCAGCTCCCCGACTCCTGCCCGGTCGCCGCCCTGCATCATAAGGTCGAGGGCCTGCTTGCCCAGACGCAACTGATAGCGAATGTAACGCTCGCATGCCAGATAGAGCTGCCAGTCGAGGTCTGACCGCACACGGTTGTCAGACATCTTTTGCAGAGCCTCGAGCATTTTGAGCTTGTTGTCGAATGTGCTCACTATGTCGACGTTATCGACCGAGAGAGGCTCTTTGACCGTGTCTGTCGAGTCTATGACGGTGTTGTCGTCAAAGGTGACCCTTATACTTTTGAGCGGCTTGGCGGGGTTGGGGCTGTAATCGTTGTGACGCAGAAGCTCGCTTAGAGCCAGAAGCAGTGTGCTCTTGCCGCTGCCGTTTATGCCCGACAGTATGTTGACGCCGTGGCGCAGCTCCCATTTGACGGAGCTGTCACCTCTAAGCCCTGTGGCCTCTATCTGTTTTATGTAAGGGAGTGAGTGCATGATGTTTGTTTTGAGTGTGATTGGTGTGCCGTCTTTAGGCCGGCCGCCTTGTCGAGGGGTCGCCTGCAAGGCGGAAGAGTGCGGTCCCTTTACGGATATACAAATATAAGCATTTTATCGGGAGGTGGGACATGCTTTATTGACAATATGCGGTGTGCTGTTTGTCTCCCGGTCTTTCATCCGTCATGTACCTTTCCTGTCGGATTGTCTTATAAGACTGTTTTTCAGTTTCTTCTATGTCTGCTGACGATATTTCCTGCGCAGGACTGTTTACCGTGCCCTGTCTTAAAACCTGACTGTTATGACGCCTCTTATCAGGAAGAGCTTTTTTATCGTTTTGCGTTTTATTGTCAATGTGTCGTATTTGCCGGTGTTGACAGGCATGAGCGACAGCTGGTCTGTCGACTCCTCCGCCGGGCGGATGTATCTGACCAGAATGTTGCGATCGGTCATTATTATATAACGTTCCCCGAAAGAGATATATTCCGGGTCGATGTTTTTAATCAACAGAAGCGAGCCGGGTTCTATCTCGGGCGACATGGCATCGCCGGTCATCGAGGCGCACAGGTCGCAGTCGCATATGATCGGTATTTTGATATATGATTGCGGTGTATGGCTCTCAAAGTTGTTCAGTATATCGGTCAGTTCACCTTGAAAATAGGGTATTCCTTTGCCGCAATTATCGTAACAAACGGGGTTTTGGTTCAACATATATCCTTCTCCTGTCATTATCCAGTTATAGTCTATTTCGGGAAAAAAAGCGATTATCCTGTTGGCCAGATCGGAGCTTATTCCGTTGCGTCCGCGTTTTATCTGATAGAGGTTTTCAGAGCGATTCAGACCGATGTGTACGGCGAAAGAGTGGGTGGTTAATCCCGCCCATTTGATTATCTCTTCCAATCGGCTCCAATTATCCATCACCGCTGTTTGTGTTTCCGTGTTTACGGTACAAAAGTATGAAAAATGTTTAGATAACCATGACTAAACATCGTAAGCCTTGGTTTATTAAATGAATTTTTACAAATATTTTTGTTTTACGACGGTTTTCAGATTTTCAATTCTTCGATTTTTGTCGTTTCAAGGCCGCTGCAACACCCTTTATTGCAGCTCTCTTTACAGATATATGTCACCCCCTGTCTTGTTCTCATCAGAATTTTCCTTTTCCGCAAAAATACGAAAAGTCGAGAGAAATGCAAGCCACGATTGCATTTCCGAGACGGAGTATTTAAGACCGAAGGTCAAAAATACGAAAAGTCGGGAGAAATTCAAACTGTGATTGTATCTCCTGTGCGAATTGTTTGAAACCTGAGGCCCCGAAAGAGGAGAATAGAGGTAAATGTAACCCATGATTGTATTTCATGGAGGGAGTGTTTAAGACAAAAAACGGCCTCTTGAGAGATTGGTTTCTCGAAGAGGCCGCAAGAAAAATTATTTTTTTGAGATTTTCCTGACCGCCCGTCCGAAAAGAGGCTTTGCCGCTAAATTTGCGTAACGAGAGGTGCGGGCTGCTCTTTGTGATATTTTCTCCGATGCTGCGTGCAACGGTTGTCTTTCCGTTTTAGGTAATCCCTGGGTGCTTGCGTGAGCGGCACCCGGGGAAGAATCAAATCAATTTCTATTGGCGGACACAACGCACGCTATAACCGTAACCCTTATTGGTATTGTTTCGATCCACGTTCAAACTGCTGCTATTGAAGTACAGGACGTATGCGCTTAAACTTGAAGTACCAGACGTGTACGCAACTGACGACCAATAGTAACCGTTCGTACCCGCACCGCGCAACGTACCGGACGAATAGTCGACGCGGTAACCGACAGCGGGAAACTTAACTGAGTTAGAGCCTGAGGTGAACTTGATATAACCATAATCGGAGGAGCTCCACCCGCCGCCCCGAGTGACGGTACAGCTGTTTATCAGGTTCTGGAACTCATCTTTGGTTGGCAGACGGTAACCGGTGGGGCAGGGATGGGTGTTCCAATTAGAGGGATAAGGCGATGTGTTCCACGACGCTCCGCTTGGAGTCGACGACTTCGGATCGGTTGTGGTCCAGGCGACATTGATGCCCCACTGATAGAACTTGCCGTGCGACTCGGCACGGATGTCGGTGCACTGCGATGGCAGTTTGGTGGCAAAAGTGGCGCCGCCCTCGGCCTGGCGCGGGTTGGCGAGGTTGAGGGGCATCCACTCGGTGCCGCCTATCTCAATTGTGCTGAAGGGGTCTATTTTTTTGTCGGGATTGTATGAGTCGTCGGTGCTGCCTTTCACACAACGCACGTTAAAACCGCGTCGCAGAATGTTGTTAAGATCCAGATACACATTATTGTTTTTAAAAGCCATAGAACTGTTTGATGACCAATAGTAACCGGCCTTGCCTATAGCGTCAGAAAGCGAACCATCATTCGGGAGTCGGGAGTCGGCTGCAGGAAACTCCAATCTTTTTGAAGGATTGTTTTTGGAAATAAATATCTTATAACCGTAATCATCTTCAGCCCAAGCACCGCCGTTTAAAACGGTGGAGTTGTTATATAGACTCTGAAACTCTTCTTTTATAGGTAAACGGTAACCCTCAGGGCATGGTTGCTCTGTCCATGAGTAAGGAGTGGTCGTACTCCACGAGCCTGAAGGAATGGCGCCTGTTGCGCTCTTGCCTGTGGTGTTCCATGCCACGTTGATGCCCCACTGATAGAATTTGCCGTGCGATTCGGCGCGGATGCCGCTGCACTGCGACGGCAACTTGGTGGCGAAGGTGGCACCGCCCGGTGCCTGACGCGGGTTGGCAAGGTTGAGAGGCGTCCACTCTATGCCGTCTATTTCAATTGTACTTAAAGGGTCGATTTTAATGTCAGGATTCACCGGGTTGGGGTCGGTATCGGCTGTATTCCCTTTTACACAACGTATGTTATAACCGCTCTGTTTATAGTTTGAATACACCCCCCATTTGCTGTTAGAGAAGGACAGATAGTATGCGGAGGTGTAAGATTGCGAATCTGATAACCAATAATTGCCCTGCTCACCATTATAGAATAACTTACCGTCGCCATAGTGGAAGCGATGACCGACAGCGGGAAACTCCAGCCGTTTGGAGGGGTCGCTATTGGAGGTGAAGATCTTATATCCGTAATCATCTAGACTCCAGCCGCCGCCGTTTGTTACGGCAGAGTTGTTATATAAGTTTTCAAACTCTTCTTTTGTCGGCAGACGGTAACCGCCAGGGCATGGGTGGACAGGCCATGAGGAAGGCCCCGTTCGGTTTTCAGAGCTTGGCCAAGAGGAGACAAATTCTCCAATGGTGTCCCATGCCTCGTTGACGCCCCACTGATAGAAATAACCGTGGCTCTCAAGGCGGGTGCCGGTGCACTGTGACGGCAGCTTGGTGGCGAAAGTGGCTCCGCCTCTGGCCTGGCGCGGGTTGGCTAAGTTGAGGGGCATCCATTCGGTATCGCCTATTTTAATTGTACTGAAAGGGTCGACACTGATGCGGTCAGGGCTGCCTTTCACGCAACGTACGCTAAACCCGTACCTTTTATAAAAGGCTTGTTGGTACAACCCATTGTCTCTTATGGGAAAGAAATGTGTGTGCGCGCCTTCCAAACCGGTCATAACCGATGTCCAATAGCCGCCTTTTTCTCCCGGCTTGAGCAACGAGCCGTCAGAGTCGTCGCGGTAACCGACAGCGGGAAGCTCCAGCCGCTTGGAGGGATCGTCTCTGCAGGTAAATACCCTATATCCGTAATCATCTTTAGTTTGACCACCTTCCATTCTAATAGTGCTGTTGTTGGCAAGGCTCTTAAAATCATCGAAAGTGGGAAGACGATAACCTTTGGGACATGGTTGCTCGGTCCATGAGGAAGGATAGGTCGACGTGTTCCACGAGCCTGGCGGAGTGGCGCCCGTGGCATCATCTCCTGTGGTGTCCCAAGCCACATTGATGCCCCACTGATAGAACTTGCCGTGGCTCTCTAAGCGTATGCCTCTGCACTCCGAGGGTAATTTGGTGGCGAAGGTGGCGCCGCCAACGGCCTGTTTGGGGTTGGCAAGGTTATAGAGCATCCACTCGGTGCTGCCCATATTGACGGTCTCATACTTTACGGGAGGCTCTGTGCCGGGGTTGTCGGGATCATCTGGGTCATTTGTGCCGGTGTTGCCTTTCACGCAACGGATGCTTTGTCCGTGTCGCTTGCCGCTGAAAGAGTACGGAAATATTTCATCGTTATTGAAGGCGAAGTTGTGCGTATTGGCATAGCCAATATTAAATACAACTGACGACCAATATAAACCCATCGTGCCCGCATCAGATAATGAGCCGGATAATTGATCGTCACGCAAACCGACAGCGGGAAACTCAATGCTCTTTGAGTTATCGTCCTTGGAGGTAAATGCCTTATAGCCGTAATCGTCTTCGCTCCAGCCGCCGCCGTTTGATACGGTGGTGTTGTTATACAGGTTTTCAAACTCTTCATTTGTCGGCAGGCGGTAACCTTTGGGGCAGGGTTGGTCTGTCCAGTCAGAGGGCCATTCGGATGTGTTCCACTTGCCGTCTGGGGTGGCTCCGTTTATGCTCTCGCCCATGGAGCTCCACGCCACGTTGACGCCCCACTGATAGAGCTTGCCGTGGCTCTCCAGGCGGGTGCCTGTGCACTCTGAGGGGAGCTTGGTGGCGAAAGTGGCGCCGCCCTCGGCCTGGCGCGGGTTGGCAAGGTTATATAACATCCACTCGGTGCCGCCTATATTGACGGTCTCATATTTCACGGGCGGTTCTTCCACGGGCGGTTTCCCACCGTTCTCCTTTTCGGAGGTCTCGTGTTTCTTGCAGCCGGCAAATGCCAGGGCCAGCAAGAGAAGTAAGGTCGCTTTTTTCATGACGGTCTGTTTTTGTTAACACCCGGGTGCTGCTCACGCAAGCACCCGGGGAAGAATCAAAGAATCAAATCAATTTCTATTGGCGGACACAACGCACGCTATAACCGTCCTGCTTGAGGTACCAATCCACGAGTAAATCACTGCTATGGAAGTACATGTAGTACGCGCCGTTAGTGTTAGACGTGTACGCAACCGACGACCAATAGTAGCCGCGCTGACCCGCGAGGTGCAACGTACCGTCCGAGTAGTTGCGGTAACCGACAGCGGGAAACTCCAAACGTTTGGAATAATCGTTCTTATGAATAAATATCGTATATCCGTAATCGTCTTCGCTCCAGCCACCGCCATTTGATATGATAGAACTGTTATATAAGTTCTGGAATTCTTGATGTCCCGGCAGGCGGTAACCCTCGGGGCAGGGATGGTCGGCCCATGAGAAAGCATATGATGCATAATGTATCCACTCCCCGTCGGGGGTGGCGCCTGTTGGTTCCTTGCCGGTTGTGTTCCATGCCACGTTTATGCCCCACTGATAAAATTTACCGTGGCTCTCGGCGCGTATGCCGCTGCACTGTGAGGGCAGCTTGGTGGCAAAGGTGGCGCCGCCGGGGGCCTCACGCGGGTTGGCAAGGTTGAGGGGCATCCACTCGGTGCCGGCTATCTCAATTGTGCTGAAAGGGTCTATTTTTTCGTCGGGGTCAACAGGATTGGGGTTGGCATTTCCCGGGTTGTCAGGGTCGTCCGGGCCTTCGGTGTCGTCCGTATTGTCGGAGTCGTCGGTGTCAGGGTCATCGGTGCCTTTCACGCAACGGATATTATGGCCTAACTCTTTATTGCTGCCGGCCTGCGGGCCTGCACCGCTCTGGTCGAAGAGCAGGTGATAGGCGCTGACGGAGCTATGCTCGACTGACGACCAATAGTAACCCCACGTGCCGGCAGCATACAGCTTGCCCGCCCCGTCGCGGTAACCGACAGCGGGGAACTCCAGACTTTTTGATGAGTCGTCATTGAAGGTGAATATCTTATATCCGTAATCGTCTTCGCTCCAGCCGCCGCCGTTTGACACGGTGGTGGTGTTATACAGGTTTTTGATCTCTTTATCTGTCGGCAGGCGGTAACCTTTGGGGCAGGGTTGGTCGGTCCAGTCAGAGGGCCATTCGGATGTGTTCCACTTGCCGTCGGGGGTGGCTCCGTTTATGCTCTCGCCCAGGGTGTTCCAGGCCACGTTGATACCCCACTGATAGAGCTTGCCGTGGCTCTCTAAGCGGGTGCCTGTGCACTCGGAGGGGAGCTTGGTGGCGAAAGTGGCGCCGCCCTCGGCCTGTTTGGGATTGGCAAGGTTGTATAACATCCATTCGGTGCCGCCTATATTGACGGTCTCGTATTTTACGGGCGGTTCTGTGTCCGTGCCGGTGTCGTTTCCCTGTCCCGGTTCATCTTTCTTGCAGCCGGCAAATGCCAGGGCCAGCAAGAGAAGTAAGGTCGCTTTTTTCATGACGGTTTGTTTTTTATGTGTTGCGATTATCTGTTGCATGCGGGTGTGAATGGGAGGGATAATGTCCGTTGGGTCGGGCGGCAAGATATGCGGCCCGGCCACGGCATATGAGGGCACGACAGAGCGCTCCTTGCGTGGGGGCAGGGAGTTTTTCTCTCGTTACTATAATTTATATGTGGTGTGTGCGCCGCATTTGAGAGTGCGGGCGGCAAAATGTTGTGTTTGCGGGTGGACGAGACGAGGGGTGAAACAGGTTCTTTGAGGGCTGTTTTAGTGCTTATGGGATGCTTTCGGATGTTTCGGGTGCTTAAAATCCCCCCCCCCTCCCATGGCGGCGGCCGCAAGAGGCCTTAAAAAGGGGCGCGGGACGATCGCCGACAGGGGTGGTCATGACATGTGCCGCGGTGTAAGCGATTGATATTTGCGATGCACTTTTCATGACGGTTCGGGTTGGTGATTCGTTTCTCAATTGGAGCGACAGATTGGCTCCGCTTTTAATATCTGCAAATTAACTGAAAAATGACTCATGGTGCAAGTGCTTTTCAAAAAATGTCGCCCAAGGGATGAAAATTTTTTATCTTTAACCTGTCGTTTAAGATACTCCCGCTCGGCAAAACCCAAACTATCGTTTGCTTTTGCCCTCGCTTAATCGTATCTTTGTGAAATAAAAGAAGTGTTTGCGGGGGGCGCTTTCGATGTCGTGACGTGGCGGGTCGTCTTTGTGCGGGACAGAGGTTTCGTGCAGGGGTGTATGGGCTTTCGGCACGGCGGGGTGATGAACAGATAACAGTTGACAAAAAAGAGAGGGTTATGGATAGCTCGGTACTTATAATTTACACAGGCGGAACCATAGGCATGAAGACCAATCCCGAGACAGGGGCGTTGGCGCCGTTCAACTTCGACCGTATAGAGGCGGAGGTGCCCGAGCTCAAGACTTTCGGCATAAAGATAGACACGCTCACCTTTTCGCCGCTTATAGACTCGTCTAACATAACGCCCGCCGAGTGGGTGCGCATGGCCGACACCATAAAGGAGCATTATGATGCCTATGACGGCTTTGTGGTGTTGCACGGCACCGACACCATGTCATACTCGGCGTCGGCCCTCAGTTTCATGGTGCAAAACCTGGCCAAGCCCATAATATTCACCGGCAGCCAGATACCCATAGGGGTGCCGCGCACCGACGGCAAGGAAAACCTCATAACCTCGGTGGAGATTGCCGCGGCCAAAGACCAGGATGGCAAAGCCCTGGTGCCCGAGGTGTGCGTATGCTTCGAAAACAACCTCTTCAGAGGCAACCGCACATCCAAGTTCAGCGCCGACCACTTCAACGCCTTCCGCTCATACAACTATCCGCCGCTTGCCGTGGCAGGCATAGACATAAAGTATAACTATCCTTACATCGCCAAGCCGCAGGGGGGAGGAGCGCCGTTCGACATAGCGGCCGCCTTTTCGCCCGATGTGGCATCGTTGAGGCTCTTCCCGGGCATATCGTCTGCAACGGTGGCAGGGGTGCTGTCAAACCCAGAGGTGCGCGGCGTGGTGATAGAGACATTCGGTTCGGGCAACGCCCCCATGCATGACTGGTTTTTAGAACAGATAGAGCGGGCCATAGCCCGTGGTGTGATAATACTGAACGTGACCCAGTGTCTTACCGGCAGTGTCAATATGGAGATATACGACACAGGCAAGGCGTTAAAGTCGTTGGGTGTGATAAGCGGCGGTGACATGACCATAGAGACGGCCATAACCAAGATGATGTATCTGCTGGGTAAAAAACTCGCCCCCGAAGAGACCGCACGTCTGTTGGCCACTTCGCTCAGGGGCGAGCTCACAATGCCTTCGGTTTAGTGAGGGCTATCTCAATCTTTTGAATGTCGTTCTCAGAGGCTCGAAAGAGGTGCCGTCTTCGTTGACTATGTCTTCGGTGGTGAGCACAAGCTCTTTCTTGTTGAGCTTTATGATGTATGAGGCGTTGATATCCATTATCTTCAATATCTTCACCGAGTCTATTATCTCATAAGGCGTTATTGCCGCGTTGGCCGGTATGGTGTCGAAGTCGCTTCCGGAGGTCACGAAGGTGTCGTCGTCGAAGAGCCAGTATTGGGGTATGGCTATCTCGCCCGACGATACGTTTGTCCAGTTGCCGTTGTTGTCGACGGTCTGAGCCTCTGTCAAAACCCATTTGCCTTTGAGGGTGCTGCCGTCAAAATCGGAGGTGCATGATGCGGCCGTGACCGACAATGCACAAAGTATTAAAAACAATCTTCCCATAAGTTGATCAATTCACTGAACAAAGATATAAAATTATTTCTTTACAATCCACGTGGGCAGACCGCTTTTTGTCGAGTCATCAGGGGTGGTGATGCGGTTTTTGTTACGCTTTCCCATGTTGCCTGTGGCGGGATTGAGGGTTGCCAAGGACAGATGCCGGGGGAGAAATCGGTTGCCGGCCCAATACTAAACTAAGGGTATTGCTTGTGCGGTGGGCTTGTGAGGGGGAATAAAAAATGGCAAGACGTTATTGTCTTGCCATTTTTTATTGTCACAGGGTGGCTATTCCACCGTCACCTGCGAGCTTGCCGTGTTGCTCGACAGCGAGTTGTCGTACATGGCGGCGCAGGTTGCCGGCGGCAGATAGAAGCGGCCCGAGTAAACGGCGCAAAGGTTAATCTTCACCGTCACCTGCGAGCCCGAGGGCAGGGCGTCTATGTAACTGTAAACCCTGTCGTCGCGTATGTCCTGATAAGAGAGGACGCCTGTGAGGTTGCCGGCGTTGTCGGTGTAACGGGTGTTGAGAATCTCCCATCCCGAGGGATATATCTGCGAGAGCACGATGTTGCGCACCATCCTCGCAGAGGTGTTCTTGACAACGGCCACAGAGGTGAAGTTCTCGCCCGGAGCCAGTCGTGTGATGTCGACCTCTTTGCCTGCGGCATTGAAGTAACGCACGTTGAGCTCCAAAGCACCCGACGAGGCCTCCACATTGCCGTTGCTTACTGTGCCGCCGGTTATTACGCGGGCGAAGACGGTGCCTTTGCCTTTGTTGGCAATCTCAATGTCGGCCTCAGAGCTGCCGCCGCTTATGATCTCTTGGCTCCATAGGTGTTTGGTGGTCGACACCTTGCCTTTTTGGCCCCCTATGCGGTATGTGAGGTTGAGTTCGTCGCCTTGTTTGACACCTTCGAGCTGCTTGGATATGGCCAGCAGGGCATAGGCGGTGCTCTGGGTGCTCAGCCAGTCGGCCGACGAGAGCTGCGACGCTATGTCGGACGACAGTTCTGCCGCCTCGGCCTCTTGTCCGGTGGCGGTCAGTGCCAGCAGAGCCACGGCCCGGTCGCGCAGGGGGCTGCCGAATGTCAGGTCGTCACCACCGTTGTTGCCGTTTGCCTCGGTGGTCTTTCCCAGAAGCTCCAGCGCTATATCCTTGCGGCCGGTAAGTGCATAGGCCATGGCCAGCATGCGGCGTGATGTGAGCGTGAGCGACGATTGCTCGCGCAGGCGGTTCATGGCGCCCTTGTCGGGACTGCCGTTGAGTGCCAGCACATAGAGACGATAGGCCTGCGTCTGCTCTTCAGAGAGGCGCTCGGGGTTATGTCTGTTGTAACGCCATGCCGCCGTCTGACGCCTGATGCTGGCTAAGGCGCTCTTCTTTATGGCTGCGGGCACGTCATAGCCGGCAGCTGCCGCCTCGGTGAGGAAGTGAATGGCATAGGCGGTGCCCCAGGCGTTACCGTCGCTGGAGCCCGGCCAGTAACCGAACGACCCCTCGGAGGTCTGGTAAGAGCGCATGCGTCGTATGGTCTCGGTGACGGCACTCTGGCACATGGCGGCCTGTTGTTCGCTGAGGTCTGTGAGTTTTGGCAGATAGAGCTGCGGGAATGCCTTCGAGGTTATCTGCTCGATGCAGCCGTGGGGATAGTCTATCAGATAGTCGAGGTGGCGCGACAGGTCTATGGGCGGTATGTCGGAAAGTTCGAGCGTGAGGGTGCCGGTGCCGGCATCACCTGGCAGCTCTATCTTGCGCGAGAGTTTGCCCGAGGGCTCTATCTTGAATGTCCGGGCCGACATTACGGGGGTCGATATGGAGCGCACATCTATCTCGGTGTGGTAAACGGCGCTCCGGCCCTTGGCCGTGGCCGTCAGTTTGACGCTGCCTCTCCCCGGGGTGTCGCCGGTTTTGATGCGGAACGATACTGTCTTGTCGCCCGCCTTGTCGAACGACACGCTCTTTTTGGCCGGCCCCGTCACCTTCATCTCCTCGGAGCACTCTATGGCAACGTTTACCGTGCCTATGCCATCTTCGGTGGCGAAGACCGTTGCGGCCACCTCCATCTCTTCGCCCACGCCTATTACGCGCGGCATGGTGCCCAACAACATCACAGGCTTGTTGACCATGATGCTCTTGTGGCCGTTGCCGTAAGCCTTGCCGTTGCCGGCCACCACCATCACGCGCACACGTCCGTTATAGTTGGGCATCTTGAATATATGGCTCTGTTTGTCTCCTGCCGATAGGGTGAAGGGGCCTTCGAAGAGAGCCACGGGGGTGAAACGGTTGACAATGGTCTTGGCGCCGCCCTCCAAGGCGTCGTCGCCGCCGATGCTGAACATGCGGCTTATGCGTCCGCCGTAAGCGCCGGCCACATATTTGTAAATGTCCCATGTTTTTACGCCTAACGCCTCGCGCGCGTTGAATGCGGCAAAGGGGTCGGGGGTGGCAAAGCGTGTGAGGTCGAGCAACCCTTCGTCGACCACGGCAATGGTGTATGACATGGGCGCGCCGTTCTTCTCAGAGACGGTGATGGTATATTGGCTCTCGGGCTCTATCTTGTCGGGTGCCGTGATGACGGGCTCCAGGCGGCTGTCGGGCGATATCACTCTCACGGGCACCACGCCGTACATGCGTATGGGCATGTCGTTGGCGGCGGCGTGAGGCTGAAGCAGCGTTACGCTTATATAGGCCGTGGGTTGCATCTTGTTGGTGGCGTCGAGTGTCACCGTGGTGGTGCCGTCGGTGCAGGCATGGTCGCTCACCGATAGCAGACGGGTGCCGTTTTCTATGGCTATGATGGCGCGGCTGTCGGCCGACGAGGGGAAGGTGACGCCAATCTTGTCGCCGGGGGCATAACTCTCCTTGTCGGTGTTTATGGTGAGCATGGTGGCATATTCGCCGGCGGCGTCGGTGCGTCTGCCTGCCGACGCGGGCCAGTCGAAATAGCTCATGATGCCGGTGGAGTGGCCGCTCTCGTTGTCGGTGACGGTGATAAGATAGGTGCCCCACTCTCTGTTGCTGAAGTTGAGCTTGAACGAGGCCGTGCCGTCGGCGCCCGTGGTGACGGTGCGGGTGAGCACCGGTCTGTTATAAGAGCCCGAGGTGTAATCGGCAAGGTAATTGTCGTCAGAGTTCCACCACCAATACCATTTCACCTTATATGCCTTGACCGTTAGTGCGGTACGGGCCTTGGGCTTGCCGTCGGGCAAGAGCGACACCACCGAGAAGGGATGGTCTGTGCCGGTGTCGAGCTGCGAATGTTCTTGACCGGGTGCTTTGATGCCCACATAAGAGCCGTAAGGCGAGTAACGCATGGTCATGACGTCTATGCTGAAATCGCCCGACTCCTCGAATACGGTTGTGTTGAGGGTGGCCGTAAGCATGCCGGGGGCTTTGGTGCCCACGTCGGTCTTTATCGTTATCTCGGCGTTGCCCTCGCTGTCAAGGCGCCCCTGGCCTATTATGGCCTTGTCGTCGCGGAATGTCTTGGTGGGGTCGTCAAACACATAGCCCTTGAAGCCGTCGAAGCGGGTCTGTGTCTTGGTGAAGGCGCCCTCTATGGTGTACCTTAGCGCTCCTGCCGTGGCGCCGTTGAGCCACTGTACATGCAGCGAGCCTTTCTGTGTCTTGCCTGCCATGAGGGTGCCGAAGGGGAACGAGAGGTCTATCTTGAGGCGGTTGGGCTTTATGGTCTCTATGCGTATGCGCTTTTTGAATGTGGCGCCGCCGACGTTCACCTGTGCCGTCCAACTGCCTGTTGCGGCGTCGGGCTCGGTTGCGAATGTGAAGGCATAGGTGCCCATGCTCCCTTTGGTCTGTGTGCGTGAGGCGTAAAGCTGTCCCGTGGGGGTGTAAAGCGACATGATGACGGGCATGTCGGCGGGAATCTTGCCGTCGCGGTCGTTAAGCATGAAGCCCAGACCTATGGCATCGCCAGGACGCCACACCCCTCGCTGGCCGTATATGAAGCCCTTGATGCCTTTCTGTACCACCTCGCCGGAGACGTCGAACGTACTTAGCGACAGGGCGTTGCCGTCGTTAACCTTAAGGTAAGAGCGCATCTTGTCTTGTGAGGCTATGATGTAATAGGGCTTGCCGCCCAGCTCTATGTCGGCGCGACCGTTGTTGTCGGTGGTGCCGTGCCCCACCCGGCGGTGCTGGAAGTTGAAAGCCTCTATCCTGACGCCGCCCATGGGGTTGGTGGTGATAATGTCACGCGCCAGCACTGTCATGCCGCCTTCGTCGCCCGCCATGGCTATCAGGCCTATGTCGGTGACAAGCACATTACGGCTTATGCCGTTGCCTTTGTCGATGTAATAACTGTCGGTGCATGGGTTGTCGCGGTCGCTGTAACGGTAATTGCTCCAGTTGCGCTCGGTGTAATAATATGAGCCGTAACTGTCGAAACGTGTCGACTCCTTAAGGAAGAGCTCGCGGTCGGCGGCCTTTATCTGTTCTTCGGTGGGCCTGTCGTATTCCTCTGGGCAGGGATATACCGACAGCCCTCTGTCGAACGACAGCTCTATGCGGTATATGGCTCCGGGTTCGGGCTCTATAAGGTCGGTCAGGTCCAGACCATATACCTTGCGTCTGGTAAGGGCGGGGTCGTCTTCGTTGCCGAGCATTACGGTCTTGATGGCCACAAGGCGTCCCACACGCATTATCTCGTCGCTCCTGTCTATGTCGCACTCTTGCAGAAACTGCCCCATGTTGTCTTCAAACACCTTTATGACATGCACACGCACACCTCTGAGATATACGGCGCTGAAGGGTATGGTCACCCTGCCCGAACGGGGTATTATGGTGCCTTCGCCCTCAAACTCGACAGAGGGCATAAGCGGTGACATGTTCACCTTGAAGCTGATGTCCTCGCCCAGCTTTACACCCTTGGCGCTCTTTATGTTGGCGTTGAGGTTGACGATGGCCGAGGCGGCCGTTTGGTTGACATATATGTTGAGTTTGTTGCCGTCGACCTTTATGCGTTCGTTGCCGCCGCCATCTATGTATGCAAGGCCCGACATGTTCTGACGCGGGTCGAGGTTTTGGGTGAATACCACCTCTATGTGCTCCGAAGGTTCGGTCTCATACCTTACCTCATAGACCGAAAAGTCGCTGCCGGGTATCTTTATCGTGAGTATCTCGCCCGGCTCGACCTCTTTGTTGCCGCTATTTACCGCCACGGAGAGGTTGCGCTCTTGGCCGATGCTTTTGATGCCCGAGATGGTGAGGGTGTGGCGCATGCCTCCTGTGTGGGTCCACTGTGTCTTTGCCTCCTCCGAAAGGGTTATCATGCTCTCGACGAGCTTGTCGCTCTCTTTGTCGGGGGTGAATATGGTGACGGTGGCGTCATACCACTCGTTGTTGCTCTTGTCGCTCTTGTGGTCGAGCTTGTCGAGCGAGGCGTCGAAGCGCAGAGGCAGGGTGCTGAAGACAAACTGAAACTCTTCGTTGCCTTTGGCGCCCAGCAGCTTCGATATGTTGGCCGTGACGGTATATTCGGTGTCGCGGGCAAATGATTCCGAGGGTTTGAACATCGCCGTCTTGGCGTTGTACATGCTCCATGTGCCGCTCACGGCGGGTGTTATCTTTATTGACCTGCCAAGAAATTCGGGTGTCGCCCTCTCGGTGTCAAGCTCGTCCTGAAACACCAGGCATATAGGGTTGTGTCTCTGTATGTGGCCTGTGGTAAAGGCGGCCACGTTGGAACTGAACGATAAATCGCCCGATGAGCCGTCCCCTAAGCAGCTCCAGGTTAACACCGCCGAGACCAAAACCGGCAGTATCGCAGGGATGTTTCGTAAATTCATGGCAAAAAAATATTTTCCCGCAAAGTTATATTAAAAAAGGGCGCGGAGCTATCTTTTTTCAAGAAAATTGCCTTGGTGTAAGCGCTTTTTTGCCGGTTATGGTCTGGCTGTTGGCGTCGGTTTTGTTTGTCTTGTGCGGGGCCGACGTTTTTTGAGGGTCTGCACGGTCGGGAATTATACGGCAGTGCGGTGTCGCTTTGGAGCGGCTCGGGGAAACATAAAAAATGACCGCACCCGGGACTTTATGTGGTGCGGTTAATATCGGTGAAGCATGATGGTTGTCATCTGCCGTCGGTCGCATAACTCTCCCACCTTGCGATGCACTCTTGCATGTCTGAAGGCAGAGAGGAGTCGAACATCATGCGTTCGTGTGTCTTGGGATGTGTGAAACCGAGGGTTTTGGCGTGAAGGGCGTGACGGGGGAGTGTCTTGAAGCAGTTTTCGACGAACTGGCGATACTTGGCAAAGGTTGTGCCCCGCAATATGACGTCGCCGCCGTAACGGTCGTCGTTGAAGAGGGGGTGGCCTATGTGCTCCATGTGCACCCTTATCTGATGGGTGCGTCCCGTCTCGAGGCGGCACTCTATGAGGCTGACGTAACCGAGCCGTTTTATGACCTTATAGTGTGTGACGGCGTGTTTGCCTATGGCGGGGTCGTCATATACGGCCATCTTCATGCGGTCTTTGGTGCTGCGGGCTATGTTGCCCGTTATGGTGCCTTCGTCGTGCTCCATAAGACCCCACACCAAGGCTATGTAACGCCGTTCTATGGTGTGGTCGAAGAATTGTTTGGCCAGATAGGCATGCGACCCTTCGCTTTTGGCCACCACCAGCAGGCCGCTGGTGTTTTTGTCTATGCGGTGCACCAGCCCTGCGCGCATGTCGCCCTCTTTGAAGAGGGGCAGGTTGCGCAGATGCCATGTCAGTGCGTTGACCAGGGTGCCGGTGTAATTGCCGTGACCCGGATGCACCACCATGCCCGCCTGTTTGTTGACCACTATCACGTCGTCGTCTTCATAGACTATCTCGAGGGGTATCTGCTCGGGTATTATCTCGAGCACACGCATGGGATAGGGCAACACTATGCTTATGCGGTCGAGAGGCTTGACCTTATAGCTTGACTTGACAGGCTTGCCTCCCACCAATATGTTGCCGGCATCGGCGGCGGCCTGTATGCGGTTGCGTGATTTGTCGGAGAGGCGGTCGCACAGATATTTGTCTATGCGCATCATGCTCTGCCCCTTGTCCACATCTATGGAGAAGTGCTCGTACATGCGCTCCCCGTTACCCTCCGAGAGCAGCTCGTCGTCGTCAGAGAGTTCGTCGCCATCGTCACAGGCAACAGTCCCGGGCCCGGAGGCGGACGAAAGGGCATCTTCTGCCAAGATATCTTCTTTGCCGGTGAGGCCGTTGTGGGGGTTGTGCGTCATTGTTTTTTGTCGGCGTTCTTGTTTTGCTCCTCTATCTTTTTCTGCTCTTCTAATTTTTTCTGCTCCTCAATCTTCTTCTGTTCCACTATCTTGTCGACCTTGGCATCGTCTGTCGAGGCCTTGAGCGATATGGTGCGTCCATACATGGCGGTGCTGTTGTGGGGTATCGACTGCGAATATACGCGGGCGACGGTGGGCTTGGTGCCGCGTCCCTGGTCGTATGTTATCTCGCCCACGTTGAAGCCGGCCTCCCATATCTTGTTGCGCGCCGCATCGACAGTAAGACCTATCATATCGGGCACATAGGGGTCGGGGTCGACGGGGTTGCGTCCCACCGTGAGGGTGACGGCGGTGCCCACCTCGGCCATGGTGCTCTTGCCGGGCACTATCTTCTTGCCGCGGTATGACTGGTCGAGCACATTGTTGGTGGCAAGGTCGTTTTTATAGTTGAGGCGGTCTATTATAAGGCCCGCGCCTATGATCTTGTTTTTGGCCTGACGCAGCGAGAAACCCGCCACGTAAGGTATGGGCACCATCTTGGGCTTGTGGGTGTTGGTGGTGAGGAAGATGCGGCGGCCCGACTTGACCACGTTGCCCGCCTTGGGATATTGCTCTATTATGGCGCCGCGTGTCATGCCGCTGACGTAAAGCGAGTCTATGACCTCTAACCTGAGGTCGTTGCGCGCGGCCGCCCGTTTGGCCTCGGCCATGGTCATGCCCTTGAAGTCGGGCACCTTGTAACGCTGTCCGTGGCGGGTGGCGACGGTGAGCGAGATCTGTGTCACAACCAATATGATCACCAAGAGCGAGACGGCGAGTATGATCTGCCGAAGCAGGAAATGCTCCTTTATCGTGTTGATTATCTTTTGGAAGAAGTTCATGATGAAAACCTATTTTGCCGCAAAGGTACTATTTTTCATTCTATTTTGTCTTGCTCTTCGGCCTTTTATTTTTCGCGCGGGGGCAGGCTGTGGCGGTGATGAAGTCAAGGCGGGTGTAAGGCTTACTGTTTATGACACGGTGGTTGGGATGCAGAGACAGCAGAGACGGCATCCCCGGCAACCATGGGGGCGGCATCGTTTTTTAGTGACAATATTTCCGCCTCGAGACGCTCTATCTGCCCGGCCTGGCTCTTTATCAATATGTCTTTTTGTTTGTTGAGATTGTTTTGTGCCTCTAAGCGTCCTATCTGCCGTGCCTGCTCTTCTATTTTGTCGAGCAGCTGTGTGACAGAGGCGTCGGGCTGAGGCGGCTCTGTCTCGGCCGATATATGCTCACGGCCTGTGAGCAGCCAGTTGGCGTTGATGTTATAGTTAAGTACAGTATTCTGTACGGCAGACAGCCCCACGCCGCTCCGTCCGTTGACTATCTCGGTAAACATTGACGGACTTATGCCTATTTTCTCGGCAAACTCCTTTTGGTTTTTGACCATCTTGTTGCTTTTAAGAAAATGATATACCTCTAAGAAACGGGTTGAGACGCTCATACCGGACGAAAGATAGTGAAAAATGTGAAATAATTTTGCTTTTAATACAGAATACTGTACATTTGTCTTGCCGTTACATTATGCAGACAAGGCAAATGTAATAAATTATGGAGATATGCGGAAAGTTTTATGGGTGTGCGATTACTTTATTAACTTTGCCGTTCGTTGTCGTGGGACGATAAATTACGTGTCTTTTATGAGAAAGTTGATTTTGTGTTTGGTGTTTTGTCTCTGCGGACGGGTGGCCTCGGCAGGTTTGGCCGACGACATAAGGGCCCTTGTCGAGGGTGTCGACGGCTCTTTGGGCGTGGCCATAGTGTGCGGCGATAATGTCATGACCCTCGGGCCCGAGACCGACTATCCCCTTATGAGCCTCTTTAAGCTGCATGTGGCGGTAACGGCTCTCGACAAGATGCGTCGGTGCGGCATATCGCCATACGACACCCTGTATATGGAGCCGCGTCACATGCACCGCGACACATACAGCCCCTTGCGTGAGCGGCATGGGGTGTGCCGTGTGGGGCTCACCTATCGCGACATTATATATTACACCCTGGCGCTTAGCGACAACAACACCTGCGACAGGCTGATAGAGTTTATAGGCGGGGCCTCTGCGGCGCAGCGTCACATACGCTCGTTGGGCATAGGGCCGCTGACCATCACCGACACCGAGAGAGACATGCACCGCAACATCAAAAACTCATATCACAACAGCTCCACTCCTCTGGCCGTGGTACTGTTGTTGCGCAGGTTATATGCGGGGTCGGTGTTGGCGCCCGACCATTTCGCCCTTTTGGAAGAGACGCTGCTCGGTTGCCGCACGGGTGGCGACAAATTGCGGGCTGGTCTGCCACCGTGGGTGCCGCTGGCCCACAAGACGGGCAACTCAGACCGCACCGACGGTGGCGTCAAGATTGCCGACGTCGACGCGGGTGTCATATACCTGCCCGACGGCAGGAGGTGTTATCTGGCGGTGATGATAAAAGATTCGCCCGATGCCGACAGTGTCAACGCCCGCCTTATGGCCGATATCGCCGCGGCGGTATATCGGCATCTCGACCTTAATAAAAACATGTAATGTCAAGGCTTGTTAGTCTGCTGTGTGGCAATACATTGCAGTTGCGATAAGGCTAAGCACAGGCAGACGGTAAAAAACACAATACCCCTTAATGGTGTTGCCGGAAGAAAAACATTTTCTATCTTTGCAGTGTCGAAAGACAACATGTTTTGATGAAAGTGTTTAGGTAAGGTCCGCATTAGAATCTGGTAAATTTTAAAGGAGACGGGCTTTCACGGCAACACTCATCACTCTGTGTTGGTGTATGATTTGTATCATCACAATACGGGTGTGGGGTATTGTTTCTGTTTGTTTGTCTCCTTTGATTTACCAGATCTCTAATGCGAGCAGACCGAAACGGCTCCACACTTTCCTTTTTTATTACATTCTCCGCATTGAGGGAGCCGGCGATGCACAAAAACTTATTGACATGAAAAAATTATTGTTTTTTGTCATGGCGGCCTCTTTGGTTTGCAGCTGCAAGAAAGATGACGGCAACGATGTGATGCCCGAGAACCTCAAGAAGGTGAGCCGCATAGAGTTTAACGATGGCTCGAAACCATATTCGTCTTCTTTCTCTTATGATGCCCAAGGACGTGTGGCTCAGATTGACGGTCTTCCCGTTACCTGGTCAGGTGATAAGGTCACTTATGACGGCACGGTGTACACCCTCTCTGACGGTCGTGCGGTAAAGGCAGAAAAGAGTGACCAGATCTCTTTTGAATACGACAAAGAGGGTTACCTTGTAAAGACCATTGCGAAGGATGACGATTATGAGTGCTCTTACTCGATAAAGGATGGCAACATGGTTGAGATGATGGACGACGGCGACAAAGTAACGTGCAAGACCAGTGACATTCCTAACAATCTGAATATTGATTTTTACAGCTTTGTTGTTGAGGACGCCTGGGAAGCCTATATGTTGGGTATTGCAGGAAAGCGTTTGCGTAATATGCTGTCGGAAACGAGATACGACGACGGCAGCTATTGGAATGCCACTTCGTATGAATATAAGGTCGATAAAGACGGATATGTTACGGAGATAACCCAAACATATACCAGTTCCGATGGTTACAAAGATGTCTCGACAATAAAAATATCATATATGGAATAGTCAGCCACACGGGGTGACTGCGGGTCTGGCATTGCGGCCACCGTTATATTGCCGGCAGTGCCGTTTGTTTTGCGGGCACTGCCTCCGGCGGCCCTTCCGGGGGAGGGGTCACGGACCCC
>CAMRVW010000017.1 GCA_947054185.1 uncultured Rikenellaceae bacterium
TGACATGATGATAAGAAATTGAATTTCAAGGATATTGGAGAGTAGGTTCATAACCCTCCCTCTCCGCCAGGTAATGACAACCGCCGTAAGTTGAGCTTGCGGCGGTTTTGTTTTACAATTTCGCCACACATATCACATAAGAGACATGTGCTTCCGACTGTCATAAAGCCGCAAAACATGCAGTCGTTCAACAGCAAAGAGTGATTTTCAACACACAATACTTTACATGGAGACGCATAAAAAAATCGCGTTGCATAATCACAACGCGATTTTATTGAGGTCTGAAGCGGATTCGAACCGCTGTGGCAGCTTTTGCAGAGCTGTGCCTAACCCCTCGGCCATCAGACCTTGTCTCTCATTCCACGTGCAAAGGTAAGTAAAAATTTCTGTTTTGCAAGTTTTATTGCATTTTTATCTGACATTTTACGATGGAGACACCGGCAAACAAAAACAAAAACAAAAACACAACAATAAGGCGCACGGCAAATAAGTACCCCCGCAAAACTGCCGATGCAGATATTAACAAACCATAGAGAGCAAACAACATATGGCCCCCTCCGAATAGAACCACCACCCCACCCTCTCGCAACGAAACGTCACGCAGCAGCCCATTCCGTTTGTAAAAACGCTCATTTTGGTTACCTTTGCAACGATTGCACATAAAGCTCCCCCGCAAACAATCACTTAATGCGAAAATTGCCGCGGCAATATGTTTTACTCAAGCGTATAAACAATTGCATCACGGAACTCTTCTCAACGGAAGGACGCACCAAGACCCTCCGTCTGGTGGACGTGTATGATTACCTCACCCACAAAGACGAATTTCGCCGTGAGTTTCCAACCCCCGAAAGTTTCAGCCGGTTCATGCGACGCATGTACGACGAAGGTGTGCTCAAACAGTTCATCAAAAACTGCGAGGCCGACACTTCGGTATGGCACCACTATCAATGGTATTTCTATCCGCCCGTAAGGTCGGTAAACCGCTCAACCACCCCCGCCGACAAGAACGAAGCCGTCACCGTAATGCCAAAAGAGGAGATGATGCGGTGGGGCAAGCGCTTCATGGCCTCAAACGGGGTCATGGTGCGGTCGGCACAAGAGCTGCACATCATAAACCGTCTGCTCAAGGAAAAGAGTCTGGCTGTGTTCTATGAACGTCCGCTCGAGCTTGACAAGCATGTGCGTTATCCCGACTTCACCATATACAACACCGTCACCGGCCGAATTTTTTACTGGGAGCATTTCGGCATGACCGGCAATGCCTCTTACGCCGATGAAATGGTTGAGAAGATAAGGTGGTACAAACGCCTCGGTTACAGCGAGCTGAAAGATGGCGGCTCTCTGGTGGTGACCATCTATCACGATGAAGATCAGTTCGTCGCCCTGACATCATCAACCATATCGGCAATACTGTCTGCAAAAAATCTGACGCTGCAAGAGGCCGACTCGGAATAGTCGACGTCTGCGGCACGATTGTTGTTCATTCATGGATAAAATTACTCGAATGGACAACTCGTTCTTCATATTATCCAAGCAACAGATAACCGTTTCGTCGTTAGAAATTTGCACATGGGATTTCGACAACGACGACAACGGCTTCATAGAGATGGGCATGGAGATAGATGGCAACGGTAACGACAGGTTGGAGATGTTGCTGTCGCTGCCGTTCATCTCTATGGGTGGCAGCGTGTCTGATCTTTTCGGGGTAATATCGCATGACGACAAAACGAGCCGTTTCGTGTTCAACGACAGGGTTAAAGCATCGGCGCCTATAGAGGGCGACCGCAACAAGGGTGTCGACATCACATTCGAGCAATACGGAAGTCTTACCCTGTTGCCCGTAACGGAGATAAAGACAAACACCTCCGGGCAATTCGTCTCTTTCGTCTGCACGATTCCGCCGTCGTCCGCACCGCGCATCTATATGCGGATATTGATACGCACCAACATGCCCACAATATCGAACGTACACAAAGGCATATCGAAGTCGACATATCTTTACGACATAAAGATAAACGAGAAACGCAACCTGCCCGACAACATTTACCGCATAGTCGGACAAGATTACAAGATATGTCCGGTAAAAGAGTGCACCTGCATGCACATAGTGCCCAAACTCTATGACATAGCTTTCGTCGACGGCAACATGCTCACCAACATCCGCACGCTTGAAGAGCAGTTCTTCACCATATTCCTGCCCAAAGCCAAAGGCCTGAACACCGATGCTTACATGATAATAACCAACCGGAGTTCGGGCAATGAGGGACACACATTCTTTACCGTATTCGCCAAAGAGGCCATAGGCACAAAGCAGGTGTTTTTCGCCATAGGAGCCAACATGTTATGCAGTGTTCTTTTCGCCATAGGAGCCATACGCAACACAATAACCTCAGAGATAAGGCTGTTGCAGCAGATACCGTTGGAATATTGGATTGCCTTGGGAATGCTTATAACGGTGGTGGCGGTGTTCTTCGGCGGACGAATAAAGATACCCTGGTTCAGGGGTCGCAAACTAACTATAAAATTATGACAAAAGGTCGGGCGACACAATAAAGCCTGATTCATTAAAGCAACATTAAACAATAAAACAGATCATGAAAAAATTAATCGCAATCACACTGGCATTTTTTGCCGTATCATTGTCAGCAAAGGCAGGCAACGAAAAACCAATCACCGTAAAGCAGCTTCCCGCAGCATCGCAGGAGTTTTTGTCGAAAAATTTCGCCAGCCACAAGGTGGCCATAGCCAAAGAGGACAAGGGGCTTTTCTCAACCACTTACGAGGTGGTTTTCACCAACTTGGACGAAGTGGAATTTGACAGTAACGGACAATGGAAAGAGATAGAATGCAAAAACTCGCACGTTCCCGAGTCGGTAATCCCCGATGCCATAAACAAGTATATCAAGGGCCATTACCCCAACGTAAAGGTAACGTCTATCGAAAGGGAGTCGCACAAATATGAAGTCAAGCTCAAAAACAAGGTCGAGCTGACATTTGACTCTCAATTCAACATCATAGACGTGGACTAACACAAAATACAACTATCCCGCGACAACGGCCGCCCATGCTATCGGACGGCCGTTGTCGTCATTGGATATTTTGACGTTTTAACGCAGCAGGAGGCAAGGTGGCGCTTTGTTTGCATGAACGGCAGGATATCTTTATAGAAAGATGTGAAAATGTCGTGTGATTTTTCAATAAAAATTTTTATTCTAATCAAAAAACGCTATCTTTGCACCGCGATAATTTAAGGTCTCTTAGCTCAGCTGGATAGAGCATCAGATTTCTAATCTGACGGTCGCAGGTTCGAATCCTGCAGAGATCACAGTGAGGAGCAGGCATTTCATATGTCTGCTCCTCTTTTTTATAGTTCTTTGTTTCCCTGCATTTCCTCAAGGTTTGAGCTTACGATTTTTTTAAAGCGACCGTGCGTATACCGCTTTTCAAATTGCCACATCAGCAGCCGACCCGCCTGAAACAGCACTGCCCGACACAGAAAATCATAGAGTTTCAATGTCCGCAACATAACACCGACGACGTCAACCGCATCGCCATTGCCGACAAACAAGCGCTCGACCTGTTCGACATTGGTAAGCCGAGATGAGGTCGGCATGTTTTTATGACTTATAGAGGTCTTTATCTAAACTTAGAATTGTATATAATTGGCAAAAACATTACTTTTGTAATAATATAACGAGTTGTTTATGGCAGATATAAAATCGATGACCGGCTATGGCAAAGGCGTACGTGTGTGCGGCAACAGACGCATAACGGTCGAAATAAGGACATTGAATGGCAAACAGATGGATTTGTCTGTAAAAATTCCATCGCTTTACAGGGCCAAGGAATTCGACATAAGGTCGACGGTGACCAAGACGGTGATAAGGGGCAAGACCGATGTGTATGTCTCTTACGAGGCGATAGAGGCCAAAACGGCCACTCCTGTCGACGCATGTGTATTTGCCGAATATTTCAGCCAGGTTGAGAAGGCGGCGGCGCCACTGGGGTTGGATGTGCGCTCGGGCGACGTGATAGCATCTATCCTGCGCATGCCCGATGTGATGAAATCGGCCCCCGAGTCGCTCGCACCTGACGAGGAGAGTGCGCTCATGGAGGCCACGGGCGAGGCGCTCGAACAGTTAGACCTCTTCCGCAAACATGAAGGGAAGGTGTTGATTGCCGACATAATGAACCGTGTCGACAAGATAGAACGCCTCAGCCAAAAGGCGGCCGCCTATGACACCGAGCGTGTGGAGGCAGTCAAAAAACGCATCAAAGACAACATAGAGGCGGCCGGTGTGACCATCGACCCCATACGATTCGAGCAAGAACTGATATTTTACATCGAGAAGCTCGACATAACCGAAGAGAAGGTGCGTCTGAAAAAGCACATCGACTATTTCAGAAGCGTCGTCAGCGACGAAGAGGCCCCCGGGCGCAAACTCGGCTTCGTGTGTCAGGAGATGGGACGAGAAATCAACACCACCGGTTCAAAAGCCAACCACGCCGAAATGCAACGGCTCGTGGTGGAGATGAAAGACGAGCTTGAGAAGATAAAGGAACAGTCGCTCAATATACTTTAATCGCAAGGCACAAGTCATGCAGCCGGACAGGGACGTTGTCATGGCGGTATGGCATTCCCTGGCGATACGGTGTTTGCCCGTGTGCATGCGGAGTAAGCGGCGTGTTGCACATGTGGCTGCATGAGGCGCTGCACGAAGCCGGCCAAAGTGCCGTAACGCGGTGACTTTAAAACCATTCACCGGCACTTCTGCACTAAAAGAGGCGCATTTTAAGAAACCATTTGGTCTATGAAGAAGGTACTGATATTTTCCGCGCCATCGGGGGCGGGTAAGTCAACGATTGTAAACCACCTTTTGGGGTTGTTTCCGCAACTTGAGTTTTCAGTGTCGGCCACCTCGCGGGCACCTCGCGGAGACGAGCAAGATGGGCGTGAGTACTATTTCCTGTCTGCCGAGGAGTTTGCGCGACGTGTCGACGCAGGCGACTTCCTCGAGTGGGAAGAGGTGTACAAAGGCAGTCGTTACGGCACACTGCGTTCTGAGCTCGACCGTATATGGAGCAAGGGCAACGTGGCCACATTCGACATAGACGTCAAAGGCGGCCTCAACATCAAGAGGCTATTGGGTGACAAGGCCATGTCTGTCTTTATCATGCCTCCCTCGGTGGAGGAGCTGCGCCGGCGGCTGGAGAAGCGCGGCACCGACACCGGTGAAGCCATAGACAAGCGTGTGGCCAAGGCCGAAAGCGAAATATCGTTTGCACAATATTACGACAAAGTCATCGTCAACGACAGCCTCGACAAGGCTCTCGCCGAGGCTGAAGAGGCTGTTGGCACATTTATTGGAATATCATGAGTTGTCTAAGGCGGGTGATACTCTATTTCGGGTCGTTCAATCCGCCCCACAACGGCCACATGGCCATAGGCCGTTATGCCGTCGAGCAAGGCTATGGCGACAGCGTGGTGTATGTGGTGTCGCCTCAAAGTCCGTTTAAAGACAAGACGTTGTTGGCCGACGAAAAAGAGCGACTGAAGATGATGGAGCTGGCGTTGGACGAGTGCCGCATGCGCTCCATAGCCTCTGTGAGCGATGTGGAGTTTTCCATGCCTAAACCCTCATATACGTTCGACACCGTGATGAAGTTGCGCAAGGAGCATCCGTATGCAGAGCCGGTACTCATGATGGGGTCTGACAATGTGGCGGGGTTTGACAGGTGGCACAGGGCCGATGAGTTGAAGGCCGCCCTGTCGGATATAATAGTATATCCGCGCGAAAGCGGAGCGATAAAATTGCCGTCGTGGTGCCGCCTTATGGAGGGAGCGCCGTTGTTCGACATAAGCTCGACGGAGCTGCGCCGAATGCTCTCCGCCGGTGAGGATGTGAGCGGGCTGATGCCGCAAAGCGTTATCGAATACATCGCAAAGGCCGGGCGGACGATATATTAACCGGGCATGACGGCAGAATGGTCTCGGCAAAAAGGAGGCGCCATGCGGGAGTTGCAAAGGTACAACCGGTCTCGAAGCAGGAGTACAGGGATATAGGGCAAGATGACGCACCGAAACGACAAGGCGATTGGCGAAATGCGGAATGACGCCCAAGCAGAGTGCCCCAAGGCAAGGCACCATGCGTTACGATCACACCGAAACGACAAACGAAAAACACCGACCACGCAAGCAGATGCCCGTGGCAAACATTAAAGCCTGTCTTATGTCTTTAAAATACAATAAGCTCAACGACTTAGACCAGAAGATAAAGCAGACGCCGAGCGTTGAGCTTTACCTCAAACGTTGTGTGGTCTATCAGCAACAGGGACGTTACCACGATGCCCTTAACGATTGTTACAGCGCTCTGGAGCTCGACCCCGACAACAGCGAGGCCAAAGCGCATGCCGAGATGATAGAGTCTATCTTCGGATATTTTTACACCGACGGTCTCAACCCATGAGAGGATTACTTTTGGTCAATATAGGTTCGCCGAAGTCGCCATCGAGAGGCGATGTGGCAACATACCTCCGCCGTTTTCTCTCGGACGGATGTGTGTTGCGCATGCCTGCGTTGTTGCGTTTCCTGCTGGTCAACCTCATAATAGTGCCGCTAAGAAGCTCTCGGTCGGCATCGCTTTACAGGCGTATATGGGACGGCGAGGCATTCCCTCTGGTGCGTCACACCGACTCGCTGGTGCGCAAAGTGAGTGCCATGCTCCCGGATGTCAACGTCAAGGCGGCCATGCGTTACGGCTCGCCATCAATAGAAGAGAGCATCGCCCGCATGGTTAAAGAGGGGGTGACGGAGATATCGTTGTTGCCGCTCTATCCCCATTTTGCCATATCGACCGTAACGTCGACAGCGACAGAGGCCGAAAGAGTCGCAAAACGGCACAAAGACCTAACCATCAACATATTGCCTTGCTTTTACAACACCCCGTCATACATCGAAGCCATGGTATCGCTAATAAAAAGGCATCTGCACGGCGGGGAGTCAGACGGTTTTCTGTTCAGCTTTCACGGCCTGCCATTGAACCATCTGCCGTGCGGCAAGGCATGCGCACAAAGGTGTAACAACAGCCCGTGGACAGGTTGTATCGACACGGTGTGCCACAACGACTGTTACAGGCTGCAATGTTTCGAGGGCGCGGCACTGATAGCTGCCGGGGCAGGTATCGCAAGTTACAAGGTGGCATTCCAATCGCGTCTGGGCAAGGGCGAATGGTTGCGTCCGACGCTGTCGCAGATATCGGACAATATGCGACTCGACGGTGTGCAAGCGCTCCATACCATAGCGCCGTCATTCACTGCCGACTGCTTGGAGACCCTTTGGGAGCTTGACACCGAAGCTCGCGAGGCGTTTGAGAGCACCGACGGGCGAATGTTTTACATACCATGCCTCAACGACGACGACATGTGGTGCAAGAGCATAACGGAAATGTTTTCGGCTCACTGCCGCAACACAATATAACCCATTCATACTTATTGAATCTGAAGTCAGGAAGATGAAATTTTCAGGTAAGAAATATTTATTGATAAGGCGCATATCTCTCATATCCAAGATTATATGGGAGCTGCTTCTCTATGCCGTCACCTTAATGGCAGCGATGGCTCTCGTGTTCGTTTATATCGCCGCACTGGTCGCCCCGTCAGACACCACATGGTTTGTGCCGTTCGGTCTCGGGGCACCGTTTATATTCGTAATCAATCTGTTGTCGGCACTGTTTTGGACAATACGCTGGAAGCGCATGGCCTTCGTGCCGGCTGCTTTACTATTGTTAGGCATGCCGGTGGTGGCGCGACACGTGCAGATACCTATCTTTCAGCACTATGACAAAGAGCAACGCAACGACATAAGGCTGATGACATATAATGTGCACACCTTTCACAACGCCTCTTGGCGCTCATCTATAGACAGCGTTGCAAGGTTCATAAAAAAGAACTCTCCCGACATTGTGGCATTGCAGGAATATTACGCCACCTCGTCTAAAACGACCGACTCGCTAAGACGAAACATGAGCGGGTATCCCCATTTCAAAATATATTACCTCAACAAGAATGGCGGCGCAGGATTCGGCCTGGCCATATTCAGCCGTCACAAGATAATAGAGACCAAAGAGATAGCATTCAAAGACAAGAGCAACGGCGCCATGTATGCCGACATGGTCATAGACGGTGACACCATTCGCATATTCAACTGCCACTTGCAGACCACGAATGTGGACAACACCGACATAGCGTTCGTGCGAGGCGGCACCCGCTCACGCACCGACGTGTCGTTTGGCAGCATCATGGACAAAGTAAAGGAAAACTGCGTCAAACGGGCCGAACAGGCCGACCTGATGGCCAGGCATATAAAAATGTCGCCCTATCCTGTGGTGGTGTGCGGCGACTTCAACGACGTGCCAGCGTCATATACATACAAACGGCTGTCGGCAGGGCTTAAAGATTGCTTCAAACGGGCAGGCCGGGGATATGCACACTCGTTTCACGACTTCTTCGGCCTCTTCAACCTCGATTACGTCATGTATGACCCCGAACAATTCGACTGCGTATATTACAGCTCGCCGTCTCTCGCTTACAGCGACCACAACCCGATAATAGTGAGGTTGAGGGATGCCGGATGGCGATAAAGACTATTCCTTAAATTGTCTTTAAATTCTGTGAATATCTCATAGATGTCCCATGGTCGCTCTTAGTGGTCTTGGGGCCTTTGGGGGAGTTCAACGCTTACGGCACTTGCCGCAGAAGTGTTTATTACTGTGTGTCAGTGGCAAGGCCCCTATCAGTATGAATATGCACCCTCGGCAAAGGCTTTTTCCACTATATAGCGTTTTACCGTCCGCTTGGGCGTCATGGGGAACATCTCTTTGGCGATTATTATAGATGACACATACTCATATCGCGCGAGCATAGAATTGAGTGTCTTAAGGTTATCGTTCATCACCTGAGGCATTTTGTCGGCTTCGAGATGCATCTTCTCGGCGGTGGCGTAATCGGGATATACCAGTGCCACAAGGCGGCCTTTGCTCTGTACCACGATGCACTCGGCCACCAGTGGCAGGTTGGCCAACTTAGACTCTATGGCCTCGGGATAGATGTTCTCGCCGTTAGAGCCGAGAAACATCGTCTTGGAGCGTCCCTTTATAAAGATGTTGCCGTCGGAGTCGATATAACCGAGGTCGCCGGTGTGCATCCATCCATCTTCGGTAAATGCGGCGGCAGTGGCCTCGTCGTTACGGTAATATCCGAGCATCACATTCTCGCCGCGGACCATTATCTCGCCTGTGGCATCGTCGGGTGAGGCGCGGTCTATGCGCACCTCCATGAGTCCCGGCAACGGACGACCCACCGACTGCGGCACGAACTGTTTGTGATAGGAGTAAGAGATGAGCGGCGCGCACTCGGTCATGCCGTAACCGACAGTGATGGGCAGACCCGTCTTGCAGAAGAAGGCCTCTGTCTCGGGATTGAGGGCCGCACCGCCTATTATTATATCGTAAGCGGCACCGCCAAACAGACTATAGAGCTTGCGTCCTATCTGACGACATATCAACCGGCCGACAAGCGGCATGCCCAACAGCTTGCGCATAAGAGGCTTTTCAACGGTCGGCTTTATCTTGAGCTTGTATATTTTTTCCATGACAAGCGGCACGAAACACAGTATGGTGGGACGCACCTCCTTGCATGCCCGGGTAACTATGTTGGGAGAGGGGATGCGTCCGAGCATCGTTATCTTGGCGCCGGCGGCAAGCTGCACCAACAGGTTGAAGGCGGTGGCGTAAGTGTGCGACAGCGGCAGCACACAAAGGGTGGATATGAGTTTCTTGCCGAGGACTTTCTCGTAATTGTCGATACCGAACATAACGTTGCCCACTATGGCGTTGCCGCTTATCATCACTCCCTTGGTCATGGATGTGGTGCCCGAAGTGTAACTTATGGCGGCCAAGCTGTCGTTGCCTCGCTCGGCATAGCGTATGTCGTCCGGGGTAAAACCGTTGGGATAGGTGCGTTTGAAGTGGGCGTTTATGGAGGCTATAACGCGTTTGAACTTACCGCCTTCGGGCTGCCACATGGCCCAGCGGGTCTCAAGAGCCAACACACCCTCGACGGTGGGCAGGTCTTGAGTGTTGAGCTTGCGGAAGATATCCTCATCGCAGAATAGGAGACGACACTCCGAGTGGTTGAGCACATGGGTTATGTCGTGCGGGGTGAACTCGTCGAGGATGGGCACGATAACGGCACCGTATGTCAAAACCGACATGTATGTGACGGCCCAGCGAGAGGAGTTTTTGCCGCAAAGGGCTATTCTGTCTCCCCGGCATATACCCATGTTCTTGAACAATATGTGGTGTCTGGCGATAGAAAGCGACATCTGCTCGTATGTCGACTCGTGTCCGCTCGTGTAATCGTGGAGCGCAGGTTTGTGCCAGTTTCTCTTGAACGAATCTTCGAATATCTTGATATAATTGTCTTTCAGCATACAATGTTGTGTTTGGTGACTGCACGGATGTTTTGTCTGCGCAGTTGTCTCCTCTTGCGAGGTGTCGGTCATGCTTCCGGTGTGCTCAGGCGGCAGGAGGATCCGAAACGGTACTCATGCAGCCCCAATGAAGGTATGCCGTGCAAGGCGACACATGAGTGAGCCATGCAATGAGCGGCTCACGCGGGCGCCGTGCGGACGGGGAACGACAACCGAAAACATATACAAATATACAGTTTTTTCGTAACACATGCAAGAATGATACCTATCGGGGGCTGTTCCATTTTTGATTTATTGATGTCCGGCAATACCGAGGGGTATTTATCGGGACGAACGTTTGCCGTGGAGGGTGGTTTTTGCGACAGTTTTTTTGCGGAAACGGTGGTTTGTTGTGGTGACCTTTGCTTGTTATTGTTACGGTTGTTTGTCGGGTGACGGTTGTTTGTCGGGTGACGTAACTCGGGAGCCATGTCTGCACGGTGATTTGCTTTTGCGGTGCGGAGAGCGGCACGGAGCCTGCGGTGGCCAGGCGGGGAGATAATGGGCGGTGGCGGGGTGCTTTAGTCACTGCACTCTATATTGCTCTGCGGGATGCGGACCCCCGTTAGGGGAGGCTCCGGGCCGCTCGGGCTATCGTGCCTCAGCCCGTTTACAAGGAATTTGTGCTTACTCCACACTTCGTGTGTCGGGTATAAGGAAGAGTGTGCGGTTTTCGTTTCACTCAGACCGCGGTGTGGGCGGCTTGCTTGGGTTGCGCGAGGAACGTTCCTTTTACCTGACGGAGAGCGGCACGGAGACTGCGGAGGCCGCAAAGTCGGGGCGATAATGGCGGTGGGATGATTAGGAGGGCGGCGAGGTCTTTAAATGCTCTGCGGTGTGCGGCCCTCCGTGGGGCGAGGCTCCGGGCCGCTCGGGCCTCCTGGGTCGTCCCGTCCACAAGGAATTTGTGCGGTTTTCGTTCCTCAGACCGCGGTGTGGGCCGACCTGCGGTCGGCCGCATCGGCGCGGTGGTCGATGGCGTGATGAAGCTCGCGCGTGGTGTGTGACAAAGACGGGCGGCACCTTGGACCCCACGGGGTGCCGTGACTTTGGCGTGGAGGAGCTTCGGGCCGAGACTGCGGGGGCATGGCGGGGAGGTGATGGACAGCAGTTTCGTGCTTAAGTCACTGAGATATAATTGCCAAGCGGAGTTACGGGCCTCCGCGGGGGGAGGGTCGGCCCGTTGCGGCCTCGTGCCTCGGCCGTTATGCCGAAACAAAAGCCCAATGCCGCAAAAACCTGTCGGCGCGAAAAGATTGCCGCGCGAAAGTTTGCCGGGACAAAAGCACCCCGCCAACACACTCCACCCTGAAACACCTCTGCCCCCAAAACCATCAAAAATCCGCAAAACCATCCGCAAAAACCCACAAAAACAATTCCGCCAAACACCAATCTCAGCCCAAAACAAAAATACCTGTCCGAGCCAAACCCGGACAGGTATCTGTCTATCACATTCATAGCGTTATTTCTGTCTGAAATATATCTGTATGGGCACTCCGCAGAAGTCCCAATTCTCCCTTATCCTGTTCTCAAGGAAGCGGCGATAGGGATCTTTGACATACTGGGGCAGGTTGACGAAGAAAGCGAATGCAGGAGAGGGCGAAGGTAACTGTTGCGCATACTTGATTCTGACGTACTTACCCTTGATAGAGGGTGGGGGCGTCTGATTTATGTAAGGCAATATGTACTCGTTGAACTCGCTGGTGGGTATGCGTCGTGAGCGCGACTTATACACCCGCATGGCCTGCTGCAACACATCCATTATGCGTTGCTTGTTGAGCACCGAGGTGAAGACCACCGGCACATCGTTGAAAGGAGCCAGCTTACGCTCCAACTCGTCGAGGTAACGTTTCATGGTGTTGGTATCTTTCTCTATGGTATCCCACTTGTTGACCACGATCACGCAACCCTTTTTGTTTTTGACGATAAGCTGAAATATGTTCATGTCCTGCGACTCGATGCCGCTCTGGGCATCTATCATGAGCACACACACATCCGAGCTCTCTATGGAGCGAATGGAGCGCAACACCGAATAGAACTCGAGGTCCTCTTCCACCTTGCTTTTTTTGCGCAAACCGGCGGTGTCGACAAGATAGAAATCCATGCCGAACTTGTTGTAACGCGTGTTGATAGAGTCACGCGTGGTACCGGCAATGGGGGTTACAATGTTGCGGTCGTTACCCAGAAGGGCATTGGTTAGCGACGACTTACCCACATTTGGACGACCCACTATCGCGAAGCGCGGCAGATTGTCGGCCTCCTGTTCTTGCGCTGACTGCTCGCCAGCGTCAGGCATAAGCTCCACCACCCTGTCCAACAGCTCGCCCGTGCCGCTGCCTGTCATGGCGCACACGGTATAAGGCTCGCCCAGACCGAGCGAATAGAAGTCATGCGCCCCATACACCCTGTCGTTGTTGTCGACCTTGTTGACGGCCAACACCACTTTTTTGCCGCTGCGACGCAGAAGCGATGCTATGGCCATATCGTAATCGGTGACCGAGCAGGTGACGTCCACCATCAATATTATCACATCTGCCTCATCGACAGCCAGCTCCACCTGCTTTCTTATCTCGTGTTCGAACACATCATCGCTTCCGATGGCGTAACCGCCCGTGTCTATCACCGTAAAATCGCGTCCCGCCCAGTCGGCAGTGCCGTAATGGCGGTCACGCGTGGTGCCCGAGGTGTCGTCGACAATTGCCGCGCGCATGCCCACAAGACGATTGAAAAGGGTGCTCTTGCCCACATTGGGACGACCCACTATTGCAACTATATTACTCATCAAATCAATTCATTACATTATGAACAGCCATCATTCGACACCTTGGCGCAGGCGTGAGGCTTTGAGTGTGTTTTGCATAAGGCACACTATGGTCATAGGACCCACGCCTCCAGGCACAGGTGTTATGTAACTGCACTTGGGGGCCACTGCGTCGTAATCGACATCGCCGAACAGACGCCACCCGCTCTTGGTTTCGGGGGCGGACACACGGGTGATGCCCACATCTATCACCACGGCACCATCTTTGACCATGTCGGCAGTGACGAAACGGGGCATGCCGAGGGCGGCGATGAGTATGTCGGCACTGCGGGCGATGTCGGCAAGATTGGCGGTGCGGCTGTGGCACAATGTCACGGTGCAGTCGCCCGGGTATCCTTTCATTGAGAGGAGGTTGGCTATTGGACGCCCCACTATGTTGCTGCGTCCTATGACCACACAGTGTTTGCCTGCCGTGGGTATGTCGTAATATTTAATCAGCTCGAGTATTCCGGCAGGGGTGGCGGGCAGATAGGCGTCGAGGCCCGATATCATGCGGCCTGTGGTCTCGGGATGAAAGCCGTCCACATCCTTCAACGGCGATATGCGCTCAATGACTGCCGACTCCGAGAGGTGGCCGGGCAGGGGTAACTGAACGATAAAGCCGTCTATGGCATCGTCAGCATTGAGACAGTCGATGACACGGTCGAGTTGCTCTTGCGTGGTGTCGGCCGACAGTCTTATAACCTCTGAGTCGAACCCCACCTCTTTGCACGCCTGCTCCTTGCGGCCCACATATACCTGCGAGGCGCCGTCGTCACCGACAAGCACAGCCACAAGTTTAGGGCGACGATAACCCGCCGCAACCATCTTTTCAACCTCGCCCGCAATGCTCTTCTTAAGAGCGGCCGAGACCTCTTTACCGTCCATTATAGTCATATTGTTCTCACTTTATTTCTTTGTAAATCAGACTTATCGTTTGCGCATCATGCCGGGAAGACCGCCACGCATAAGGTTTTTGGCGCCTCCCCCCGAGACCATCTTCATCATCTTGCGGGTCTGGTCAAACTGCTTTAACAGCCTGTTAAGCTCGGTAAGAGGGCGACCCGCTCCCTGGGCTATGCGTTTGCGGCGCGAGGCGTCTATGATGGAGGGATGTGCGCGCTCCTCAGGTGTCATGGAGTAAATCATGGCCTCGGTATATTTGAACATATCGTCGTCTATGTCGAGGTCTTTGACGGCATTGCCCACACCGGGTATCATGCCCACCAGGTCTTTGATGTTGCCCATCTTTTTTATCTGGGCTATCTGGGCCAGGAAGTCGTCGAAGCCGAACTCGTCTTTGCGCAACTTGCGTTCGAGCCTCTTGGCCTCCTCCATATCGAACTGCTCCTGGGCGCGCTCCACGAAGGTGACGATGTCGCCCATACCCAATATGCGGTCGGCCATACGCTCGGGATGGAACACCTCGAAGGTGTCGACCTTCTCGCCGCTGCTGACGAACTTAAGGGGCTTGTCGACCACCGAGCGTATAGATATGGCCGCACCGCCGCGCGTGTCGCCGTCGAGCTTGGTGAGCACCACGCCGTCGAAGTCGAGACGGTCGTTAAACTCCTTGGCCGTGTTGACGGCATCCTGACCCGTCATGGCGTCGACCACGAAGAGTGTCTCAGAGGGAGCGAGGGCGGCTTTAAGGGCGGCAATCTCGTCCATCATCCGGTTGTCGACGGCAAGACGACCCGCAGTGTCAACCACAAGAACATTGCAGCCGGCGTTGCGGGCGGCGGCGACAGCATTTTTGGCTATCGTCACAGCGTCGGTGTTGCCATCTTCGGCATATATCTCGGCACCTATCTGTCCGGCCAACACGCGCAACTGCTCTATGGCGGCGGGACGGTAAACGTCGCATGCAGCCACCATGACGCGGCGTCCGCGTTTGCTTTTGAGCATATTGGCCAGCTTGGCCGTGAAGGTGGTCTTACCCGAACCCTGAAGACCGGCAATGAGCACAACGGCAGGGTTGCCGTCGATATTGATGTCGGCAGAACGGCCGCCCATAAGCTCGGCCAGCTCGTCACGCACTATTTTGGTCATCATCTGGCCCGGCTTGACGCTCTTGAGCACATCGCTGCCCAATGCCTTGGACTTTACCTGGTCGGTAAACGACTTGGCGACCTTATAGTTGACGTCGGCATCTATCAGCGCACGACGTATCTCTTTAAGCGACTCGGCAACATTTATCTCGGTGATGCGACCCTCGCCTTTGAGTATCTTAAACGACCTCTCGAGTTTGTCAGTTAAATTTTCAAACATATATCGAATATCATTATTTTTACGAACACCGCCCCCTCACACCTGTCGACACACAAAAGGCCCTGCCCTCCCCTGCCGACCCTCACACGAAAAGGCTTACCCGCAGGAAAAACGCCGAACGGCAAAGGATTGCGCAACAGCAAAGGCACATTTGCCGGCAACCTTACAAAGTCTCAGCAACATGCCGGCCCCGTTCCCTGCCCCACCCTTTCACCACAACCTTGCAAAGATGCGATTACCGCAACGGGCAAAGAGTTTCACGGATGCAAAGATATAAAAATCAGAGTGCAGAACCAAACAAGAGGCGTTTGCTCACAGCGACCACAATATAAAACATATCGCATACCCCTCTGTCACGCAGGCCCTCCAATCACACGAAAGTTATCGGAGAAGGCGCTATTGCTCTTTGAATATCTCGTCGACCTGCTGGCGTGCGGCGGTAAGTTTGCCACGGCACAACGATATCAGCCCGGTGGCCCGTTTGACCTCCGCCGACAGCTCGTCTATATCCAACTCTTCGTTATTGAGGCGCTCCAAGATGCTCTCCAGCTGCTCCATGGCCTGCCCGTAACTCAATTTATCTTCTGCCTTCATTGTATGATGTTTTTACTCACATTACTAACCACCGCATTCAAAACACCGTCTGCGAGGGTCACTTCAACATTATCGCCCACTGACGCATCGTCCACCGAGCGCAACGAACGCCCGCCACGGCGCACCATGCCATAACCCAACGCAAATATGCGTCGCGGGTCGAACGCCTCCACCCTTCGGCTCACACGCTCCAAGAGGGCATCGCCACCGTCGAGCGACTTGTATGCCGCCGTCTTCAAGCGCGACTCGGCCGACACCAGAGCCTTGCCGCACACATCGGCTTGACGCTGCCATGCCGCCCTCACATCGTCCAACCCGGCGGCCACGGCCTTGAGACAGTTGTCAATATAGCGCAACGCATCGCGCTCTATCATCACCTCGGCACGGTCAAGCGCCCTTGTCTGCATGGCTATCGACTCGTCGGTCTTGCGGCGCAAAAAGTGCGACAGGGCATCTATATGCTCACGTTCGCGCTCGAAGGCATCGCGCATGGTCATACGCAGGAACTCGGCCGCCGACTCCAGCCCCTCATCGAAGCGGCGCATCTCGTCTATGAAAAAGCGAGCCGCCGCCGTCGGTGTCTTGACCGACCTGAAAGCCACCATGTCGACCACAGAGACATCTTTGTCGTGGCCGATGCCTGCCACCACCGGCAGACTCATGCGAGCCACGGCCGCGGCAAGCGAGTAACCGTCAAAGCAAGACAGGTCGGTGACAGAGCCGCCGCCCCTTATTATCACGACCGCATCGAACATATCACTCCGCAGCTCTATCTGCTCGAGAGCCGCCATGACGGAAGCCTCGGCCCCGGCACCCTGCATGACGGCGCCGAAGAGGGTGACATGGAAACGATAGCCATACTCGTTAGACTCCAGCTCACGCATGAAATCGCGATAGCCCGCCGCCTTATCGGACGACACCACCGCCACACGCTGCATCACCAAGTGGGCTTCGAGCGAACCGTTGAGCTCGTAAAGGCCATCCTGCCTAAGTCGCTCGATGGTGAGGTTTCTTTGCCTCTGCATCTGCCCGACGGTGTATGTGGGGTCTATATCTTTGACATACAGAGATATGCCATACACCTCATGATAGTTTACCTTGGCATACATGAGCACCCTCATGCCGGCGTCCAACTCCATGCCCGAGTCGGCCTCGAAGCGGCCCGTAACCCTGTCGACATCATTGGCCCATATAACGCCTTTCATGGTGGCTGTGGGCGAGTCTTCGCCTTCGGGCCTGTCGACAAGTTCGAGATAGCAATGGCCCGTGTTGTTGACCTTAAGGTCGTTGATCTCGGCTATGACCCAGAGCCATCCGCCCCACGCCCGCGACAGTGTCGCCTTTATGCCCTGCTGGAGCTCGGTGAGCGTTATATGCCTCAACGAGTGCGCCAATATACCTGCCATATCACATTCTCTCAGGCACCTCTATGCCGAGCAACGACAACGCCCCGGCCAACAACGTCGAGGTAAACGAGGCGATGGCAAGACGCGAAGCGCGCACCGCAGGGTCATCCTCTTTGATGAACGAGAAGTCGTGATAGTATTGGTTGAACTCCTTGGCCAGATCATAACAATATGCAGCCACCACCGACGGCGACATGGCTGCAGCGGCATCGCGCACCACATTCTCGAAGTCGTTGATGAGCTTTATGAGCTCCACCTCTTTGGGGGCGGGCACAAACGAACTGTCGACACCCGCGGGCACCTCTATGCCCATGCTCCCGGCCTTGCGCAACACCGACCTGATGCGCGCATAGGTGTATTGTATGAAAGGGCCCGTGTTGCCGTTGAAGTCTATCGACTCCTGCGGATTGAAAAGCATGGTCTTCTTGGGGTCGACTTTGAGTATGAAATACTTAAGAGCGCCCATGCCCACCTTGCGGGCTATCTCCATGGCCTCGTCATCGCTGTAACCGTCGAGTTTGCCCATCTGCTTGGACATGTCGTAAGCGGTCGACACCATCTCGGCGATAAGGTCGTCGGCATCGACAACGGTGCCCTCGCGCGACTTCATCTTGCCGTTGGGAAGCTCGACCATGCCGTAAGAGAGGTGGTATATATTATCGGCCCAGTCATAACCCAACTTTTTGAGTATCAGCTTGAGCACCTGGAAGTGATAGTTCTGCTCGTTGCCAACCACATATATCATCTTGTCGAAGCCGAACTCATTGTGACGGCTCAGGGCCGTACCCATGTCCTGCGTCATATATACAGAGGTGCCGTCGCCACGCAGAAGCAGCTTTTCATCCAACCCGTCAGAGGTGAGGTCTATCCACACCGAGTTGTCGTCGCGGCGGTAAAAGACACCTTTGGCAAGACCCTCCTCAACAAGCTCCTTACCGAGCAGATAGGTCTGAGACTCATAATATATCTTGTCGAAAGAGACGCCCATGTCGGCATAGGTCTTGTCGAAGCCCTCATAGACCCAGCCGTTCATGCGCTCCCATAGAGCATACACCTCGGGGTCTTTGGCCTCCCACTTGCGCAACATCTCTTGCGCCTGTTTCATCACGGGGGCCTCCTTTTTGGCCTCTTCTTCGCTCATGCCGCCGGACATCAGCTCTTTGACCTGATTTTTATACTCCGCGTCGAAAGCCACATAATATTTGCCCACCAGATGGTCGCCCTTCATGCCCGAGCTTTGGGGCGTCTCACCGCCCGAGAAGAGCTGCCATGCCAGCATGGACTTGCATATATGCACTCCCCTGTCGTTCACCAGGTTGACCTTGAAAACATTGCCACCGGCGGCCTCCAAGATGCGCGACACCGAGTAACCCAGCAGATTGTTGCGCACATGGCCCAGGTGAAGCGGTTTATTGGTATTGGGCGATGAGTATTCGACCATAACGCGGCTGTCGCCCTTGGGACAGAAACCGAAGCCCTGCTTGACGGCTATGCCGCAGAAAAGGTCGCGCCAGAACGAAGTGGCAAGGCTCATGTTAAGGAAGCCTTTGACCACATTGAATGACTCCACCTCGGGGCACATCTCGCATATTTTGCGTCCCACCTCTTCGGCAGTGAGCTCGGGAGATTTGCGGCTTTGCCTGAGAAACGGGAAGACCACCAGCGTGTAATCGCCCTCAAACTCCTTGCGCGTCTTTTGCACCTGCACCGTGTCGGCAGCGACATCGCCGTAAAGAGACCTGAGTGCCTCCAGCGCGCACGACGATATGTGATTTTCTATATTCATAACAAAAACTTTTTCCTTTGGCTGCAAAGATACGAATAAGCCGAGAGGCAAACAAATTTTATTTGTTTGTCCGAGGCGAAGTATCTAAGGCGACAGCCAACGACTCTCTTCTTTTGGGTCTTTCACATTTGCGCAGAGCCGCAAAATTTAATTACTTTGCCCCGCAAACACAAAGTCAACACCATTCCGCACATGAAGATAAGAGACATCGCATACCCTTCCAACCCGCTCTTTCTGGCTCCCATGGAGGATGTAACCGACCCGTCGTTCCGCATAGTATGCAAAGATTTCGGCGCCGACATGGTATACACCGAGTTCATATCGGCCGACGGACTGATACGCGACGGAGGTAAATCGGTGGCCAAGCTCGACATTTACGACAACGAGCGTCCTGTCGGCATACAGATATACGGCAATCAGGTGGAGCCCATGGTGGAGGCGGCCTTACGTGCCGAGGCGGCAGGTCCCGAACTGATAGACATAAACTTCGGATGTCCGGTCAAGAAGATAGCAGGGCGCGGCGCCGGATCGGGCATGATGCGCAACGTGCCTCTGATGGTTCAGATAACAGAAGCCGTGGTCAAGGCCGTCAAACTGCCGGTGACCGTCAAGACGCGTTTGGGATGGGACATGGAGAGCATAAACATTGAGGAGGTGGCCATGCGCCTGCAAGATGTCGGCATCGAGGCGCTGACCATACACGGACGCACACGCGCCCAGATGTACTCGGGAGAGGCCGACTGGAGCCTAATAGCGGCTGTCAAGAACAACCCTCGCATAACCATACCGATAATAGGCAACGGCGACATAGACTCTCCGCAGAAGGCCAAGCAGGCTTTTGACCGTTACGGTGTCGACGCCGTGATGATAGGGCGCGCAACGTATGGCCGCCCGTGGATATTCCGCGAGATAAAACATTACTTGCAGACAGGCCGGCTGATGACACAACCGTCCGTATCGGAGCGGGTCGACCTGGCCAAGCATCACCTCGAACGTTCCATTGCCTTCAAGGGGGAACGGGTCGGCATATTCGAGATGAGGCGCCATCTTAGCTGTTACTTCAAAGGGTTGCCCTCGTTCAAGGAGATGCGTCTGAAGCTCGTGACAGCAACGGAACCCGACGCCGTTTACTCACTGCTCGACCAGATAAAAGAGCGATGGGGAGACTCCGACATGTCAGCACAAACGCCCGAGAACATCCTGGCCCGCTGACAAGCCGGGTGCGGTTATGGTTTGCCGGCACTGCCGTTTTTGCCGGTACTGCCTCCGGCGGCCCTTCCGGGGGAGGGGTCTCGGACCCCGTTTTGAGATATTGAGGAACTACTAATGAGTAATTACGTCTGTTTCATAAATGTATTTCGACAATACGTCTTACTCATTTATGAAACAGACGTTTTTGGCCCTGGAGTTGAATGCCTAAAGGATGTCAAACAGGGGCCATGAACTCTCGCGTAAAGGGTGCGGAGGCATAGCAGACAACAATAAACAGAAACAGTGCGGCAAAATATCGGCGGGCGTTTCTCATGCTGTGGCGGGCCGACCGCTCGGTTGCGCATGAAACGTCACTCTTGGCGTGACGGAGAGCGGCGCGGAGCCTGCGGAGGGCTAAGTCGTGGAGGTAATGGGCGGTGTGGCGGGATTGAGTCGTTGCGGCATATATTACTCTGCGGAGTGCGGCCCTCCGTTTGCGGAGGCTCCGGGCCGCTCGGGACTCCTTGGGTCGTCCCGTTACAAGGAATTTGTGCTTACGTCACACTTCGTGTGTCGGGTATAAGGAAGAGTGTGCGGTTTTCGTTACACTCAGACCGCAGGTCGGCCGCATAGGACGCGGAGGTCGAGGGCGTGATGATGGTCGGGCGTGATGCGTGAAAGATACGGGTGGCACCTCGGGTTGGCCGGTATGTGCTTTTAGCCTGTCGGAGCTTCGGGCCGAGCCTGGGGGCCAAGGCGTGGAGATAATGGGCGGTGAGGAGGTATCTTAGTCACTGCGGATATAATATTGCTCTGCGGTGTACGGGCCTAGTGCCTCGTCCGCCATGCCATGACGGCGCGAAAGCCTGTCGGGGATTGCCTGCCCACCGCGAAGTGCGCCCGTTGCACTT
>CAMRVW010000018.1 GCA_947054185.1 uncultured Rikenellaceae bacterium
ACCCCTCCCCCGGAAGGGCCGCCGGAGGCAGTTTCAGCAAATCAAAACGGCAGTTTCAGCAGATAAAAACGGAGGCAGTTCCCGCAAAAACGGCAATGCCGGCAAGCCGCAAGTTACAGCTCCAACATGCGCATGATCGGCTTCAGAGCTGCCTTGGCGATATCTTCCGGTACGGTTATCTCGTTAGAGAGGTTAGTGAGCACGTCTATTATCTTGGGCAGTGTCACGAGCTTCATGTAACTGCAATCGTTGCATGCGCAGTCGCCTTCAGAGGGGGGGGCGGGTATGAAGGTCTTGCCGGGGCATGCCTGACGCATCTTGAATATTATGCCGGGCTCGGTGACCACAATAAACTCGTCGGCGTCGCTTGTGCGGGCATACGATAGCAGAGATGCCGTCGAGCCGACGTGATCGGCCACCATCACCAGCTGCTCCTTGCACTCGGGGTGCACCAATACCTTGGCGGCGGGATGCTCTTTCTTGAGTGCGAGCACAGCCTCGAGCGAGAACTGCTCGTGAACGTGACAGGCACCGTTCCACAACACCATGTTGTCGCGTCCGGTCTTGCTTATGATGTAAGAGCCGAGGTTACGGTCGGGCCCGAATATGACGGGCACCTCAGGAGGTATGGAACCGACAACCTCGAGGGCGTTACCCGATGTGCATACAATGTCGGTGAGAGCCTTGACCTCCACCGATGTGTTGACGTAACTTACGACGGTGTGCCCGGGGTGAGCCTTGACAAAACGGGCGAATTCGTCGGCGGGACAAGAGTCGGCGAGCGAACATCCGGCCTCAGGGTCGGGCATCAGCACCTTCTTGTCGGGCGACAACACCTTGGCCGTCTCGCCCATGAAACGTACGCCGGCAAAGACTATTATGTCGGCATCGAGCCCCACGGCCGCACGTGCCAGCTGCAAACTGTCGCCCACAAAATCGGCCACCTGCTGCACCTCGGCACGGGTATAATAATGAGCCAGCAGAACGGCCCTCTTCTCTTTCTTGAGCCTTAACACACGCTCCTGTAACTCTTCTGTCGTCATCCTCTAATCATTTTACCGGCGTTATGCGTCACAAAGAGACAAACGCCATGAAACAACACTCAAAACAGCGTCCGCGACACGCCACCGGACGATGCTGTCACCTCACCCTGTCATACACCACGAAATCGAAAGGATATTCAAAATCGACGCCGCGCATATTGTGGGTGCGCGAGCTTTCGTGCCATATTGCGGGATCCAACTCGGGGAAGAAGGTGTCGGCAGGGTAAGTGTGCATCACCTCGGTGAGGTATATGCGGTCGGCAAAGGCCATCCCCTGCCGGTATATCTGCCCTCCGCCTATTATAAATATCTCGTCTTTGTCGGCATAACGACCGATGGCCTCTTCGAGCGACGGACACACCACCACACCGTCGGCACTGTAATCACCGTTTCTCGACACCACCACATTCTCCCTATCGGGCAGCGGACGCCCTAACGACTCAAAGGTGAGCCGTCCCATTATGACCACCCCGCCCGAGGTTATGCGCTTGAAGTGGGCGAGGTCTTCACGTATGTGCCACAATAAAGCGTTGTCTTTGCCCAAAGCCCTGTCAGAGGCCATCGCGGCAATCATAGATACTTCAGCCATAGATGTGCAATGAGGTGTCAGACGGCCACAGGGGCCTTTATCGCAGGATAGGGATCATATCCCTCAAGCGAAAAATCGTCGTAAGAGAAGCCGAATATGTCTTTCACATCGGGGTTGAGCTTCATTACGGGCAGAGGGCGCGGTGTGCGCGACAGCTGCTCCCTGACCTGGTCGATGTGGTTGAGATATATGTGGGTGTCGCCTGTGGTGTGCACGAAGGTGCCGGGCTCCAGACCCGTCACCTGCGCCATCATCATGGTGAGCAGGGCATAAGATGCAATATTGAAAGGTACGCCCAAGAAAACATCCGCCGACCTCTGGTATAACTGACACGACAGACGACCGCCGGCCACGTAAAACTGAAAAAGGGTGTGACACGGAGGCAGAGCCATAGAGTCGACCTCGGCCACATTCCATGCCGAGACGATAAGCCTGCGCGAGGACGGGTTGCTCTTTATCTGCCCGACCACGCCGGCTATCTGGTCTATGGCGCCGCCGTCGGGCAGAGGCCAGTGTCGCCACTGACGGCCATAGACAGGGCCCAACTCACCGTCGGGCGATGCCCACTCGTCCCATATCGTCACGCCGTTGTCGTGCAGATAACCTATATTGGTCGACCCCGAAAGAAACCACAACAGCTCGTGTATGATAGACCGCAGATGCAATCGTTTGGTTGTCAACAAGGGGAAACCGGCAGCAAGGTCATACCTTGTCTGATAACCGAATATGCTTATTGTGCCGGTGCCGGTACGGTCGTCGCGCCGCACCCCCTCCGCCATGACGGTCTTAAGCAGGTCGTGGTATTGTTTCATCTTCTCTCTCCAAAATGAAAGGCGACAATATGCCGCCATACTGTTATTTTAATACCGTGCCGCCGATAATCGGAGGCGCCCGGGCGATTGCCTCCCGCGCCCGGACAATAACATAATCTCACCGGCGCAAAGCCGTTCAAGCCTCGCGCACATATCATAATAAAGCCCGCCTCTTGCAGAGGTCGCGCCCCTTTCTTTTAATAATAACCTATTACCCTTGCGGATATTGTACCCTTTTGCGATATTAACGCACACCCCGCCACCAAACTATACTCCCACCTTAATATCGAAGCCCGCCCGCAACCATGCAAACACACCTCGCCGATAAACAAACAGCCACTTTGTTATTGCGGTGTCCGATATGAGCCTGACATCGCCACGCCCGTTATAAATACGGCACTATGACGAAAGCGCCCCTTGCACCACCCTTACGGCAAATCATCACTGCATGCTGCCAATCGCCGGCGCCTTACCGTTTATCCCACAAGGCCTTCCCCTGCCCCTTTATTTTCCACAGACACACCGTAAAGCCTCATGTGCCGCCACTCTTCCTATTAATTCCAAAGCCCGCCATAGTATCAACCCCTTGCCTCCGGCTTATTGCTTCCTTGTATCGAGCCACTTACCTCCTCGTCAGGCCCCTTGCATTGTCTTCCGGTTTCGCCCCCTTGCTCCCATTGTCTCACCCCCGGAGGAGAAGGGGCGGTCGTTATTTATGCGCCCACCCCTTTGGGGGAATATCTATCTTTTGCTGATATCTTTGAGTATGGCGTCCGAATCCCAGCCGTCGAACTCGTCGAGGTCCGATGTGCCGTCTATCTTCCTGACGCACTTGGCGATATCCTGACCCTCAGAGTTTTTGTCTATGGTAAACTCCACGGCATCGCCCACCTTAAGCTCGGTGAAGTCGCCTATGACGTTCTGATAGTGGAAGAAGAGGTTGTTGTTGGGGTAACGGATGAAGCCGTAACCGTTTTTGAGCGACAAAATGTCGCTTCGCTCTTTCTTGGCCGTCTGCACGGGCACATTGCGACCCTCGGCAACGAACATGCCGTTTATAACGGGATCTTTGGCGGCGAAAGCCTCCTCTATTATGTCGTGCATGGGCAAAGTTACGGTGGCCACGTTGATAAGGTCGTGCGAGGTGCGGGTAACTATCTTGTTGCCGTCCTCGTTGGTATATTCAAACTCCCAGCTCATGAGGAACACGCGCACACCGCGGCCGATGAGTTTGCGCACCAAGGGCACATAGTCGGTATCAGAGGCCACAAGCACCACAATGTCGAGATCGCGCACGATAGAGAGTTCATAAGCCTCGAGCGAGAGCCACACGTCGACACCGCGTTCTTCCTTACGACCGAAAAGGTTGCGCAGAGGCAGATAGTGTGTCTGGACTCCTTCCGACATGAGAATGTCGTCAAACACACGGTCGTTATAGAGCTGGTTGCCGCGCTGCGAGGCCTCGGCTGCGTTCAATCGTCCGCGGAAATAATGCGCCTCGACTATCTGACAAAACGACTCGCCTATCTGGTCGAACGACGAGATGTAACTGCGCAGGAAACGGTGTATGCCTCCTATGCTCAGACGTCGTTTCTGAGGGTGGATGTAATTGTAATAATTAGAGGTGTGCAAAAGGAAATTGCCGTCGTAAAACACTCCGACTTTTGTCGTCGTCTTTTTGGAAGATTGCATTTTTATTAAATAAGAAAAGTTAATAATTACTCTGTCCCGTTTTACATAATTTTTTTAACTCGCATGCTTAGGAAAAGAGGGTTCTAAATAAATTAATTTATGCTTGGAAAATAAGTATGCGCGCCACATACAACACCTAAAAGGGGTCAGCATCGTATGTCGCCCGACGATTCAAAGTTAAAAAAAATTTTTAATTGTTGCCAATTTAGCAATGATTTTTCGTACCTTTATCACGATTTTTTCACCTAAAGTCTTTAAGTTGATATGACAGAGCGCCTTTTTCATGACCTTGAAAAGATACGTACGCAGATAGCCTCGTCGGTTGTCGACGGCGAGATATACGGCCTTGACAAAGACCTTCTGCTGTCGTCATTGCGCAAGCTCTATGACCAGGTGCAATCGTTGCCCACCAAGAACGTGCCCGCCGTTGTGTCAGACATATATACCCGCCCTGATGCGTCAGATGCACCCGGCGCCTTCCGCAAACAGCCCGTCTTCAGCAACCCCTATTTCAATGCCGCGCACAAACCCCAGGAGGAAACCGGCACCAAAGAGGCCGAGCCGCAGATGGAGGTCTCTGCCGAAGAGCCGCAGAGCCAAAGCGACAAAGAGCCCCTTATAATAGAGCATGAGCACGACGGCTCGGAGGACGGGCACAAAGAGCAGGCCCAGGAGCGCGACACCATAGAGGAGATGACTCTCAACGCCGAGCCCATCATGCCCCGGCCCGACAGGCTCGACAAGATGCTGGAAGACGAAGAGTCGCTTGCGGCAAGGCTCGGGCGCGAGCGTTTCAAGGCCGTGGCCGACGAGCTGTGCGACGGCGACACCGAAAAGTGCGTCGACATGATGACCGCCCTCGAGGCCACAGGCGATTTCGACCTGGCCATACTTCTGATACAGGACAATTACCCCGTCAAGCCCGACAGCACCGCCATAGACATGCTGGTGGAGGTATTGTCGGCCAAATTCATGTAACCGCATGGGCAAACTGTTCATCGTGCCCACACCCGTGGGCAACCTCGGCGACATAACCATGCGCGCCGTCGAGGTGTTGCGCTCGGTCGACGTGATACTGGCCGAAGACACGCGCACATCGTCGGTGTTGCTAAAACACCTCGACATAAAAAAGCCCCTCAAGTCATACCATAAGTTCAACGAACACGCCGCCACCGAGAGCATAGCCCGCACCATAGAGCAGGGATGCGACATGGCACTGATATCCGACGCGGGCACACCCGGCATATCAGACCCCGGCTTCATGCTGGTGCGCCGGTGCATAGAGTGCGGCATAGAGGTGGAGACCCTTCCCGGAGCCACCGCTTTCGTGCCGGCACTGATAGACAGCGGCCTGCCGTGCGACCGTTTCTGCTTCGAGGGTTTTCTGCCGCAGAAAAAGGGCCGGCAAACAGCTTTCATGCGCCTTGCCAAAGAGCCGCGCACCATTGTGCTGTATGAGTCACCGCACCGCATAATAAAGACATTGGAGTCTATAACAGAGCACTTTCCGCACAACCCCCGCATATCGGTATCGCGCGAGATATCAAAAAAGTTCGGCCAGACAATAAGAGGCACTGCCGCCCAATTGCTCGACCATTTCGGCGCCCATCCGCCCAAGGGTGAGTTCGTGATGGTGATAGAGGGGTGCGACCCCAAGAGAGCCGACAAAGAGGAGGGCCGAGAGGAAGAGGAATAACGCCCACTTGCGCGGACAAGCCCCGGACAGGGCTTTGCCTTATGCGAGCCATTCCGGCAAAGGGGTGCATCAATCTGCAAACAACGATTCATTTGACACAACACAGACTTTCGGGGAGCATGCACGGCCTGACCTTGCCCCCCAAAAGAGATAAAACCTAAGGCTATGGGAAAGATCGAACCGCTCGGTGTGATAATCAATTTTCTGAAAGACCGCTTCGACCTGCATAAAGACAAGGCAGAGCAAGACGAGGTGGTTGACGGTGTGCGCAAGGGTGTCGAGTTCAGAGGCGCCAACCTGTGGGTATTGATTTTCGCCATAATAATAGCCTCGGTGGGCCTCAACGTCAACTCGGCGGCAGTGGTGATAGGCGCCATGCTGGTATCTCCGCTCATGGGCCCCATCATGGGCATAGGGCTGTCATTGGGCATCAACGACTTCGAGTTGCTGAAGCTGTCGTTCCGCAATTTCGTCTTCGCCGTGGCGGTGAGCCTGGTGGTGTCGACGGTATATTTCTTTCTCTCTCCCCTGTCGACGGCCCAGGGCGAGCTTCTGGCGCGCACCTCGCCCACGGTGTGGGATGTGCTGATAGCCACGGCGGGCGGACTGGCCGGCATAGTGGCCCAGTCGCGCAAAGACCGTTCGTCGACCGTGGTGCCGGGAGTGGCCATAGCAACGGCGCTCATGCCCCCGTTGTGCACGGCGGGTTACGGGCTGGCATCGCTCAATTTCGCATTCTTCTTCGGGGCGTTGTACCTGTTTGTCATAAACGCCGTGTTCATATCGTTGTCGGCATTCGTCGTGGTGCGCGCCATGAATTACGAGAAGGTGCACGGCGTCGACCCCAAGAGCGAGAGGCGCATACGGCGCATGATGGTGGCCACGGTGGTGGCCATAGTGGTGCCGAGCGTAATATTGGGTTACGACATTGCCCGCAGGTCGATATTCGACGCCAACATGAAACGTTTTGTCGACAGCTTCAACTTCGAGCGGAGCATAGTGGTGCGTTACGATGCCGTGTACGACCCCGACACATGCCGTCTGGAGGTGGTGATGATGGGCGAGCCCCTGAGCCGGCAGACCATCGCATCGTTGCAGGGACAACTCGACGCCAACGGCTTCGACACACGCCTTACGATACTCCAGCAAGACAACTCCGCATCGGTGCAGAGCCGTTCGTTAGACAAGCTTTACGCCATGTCGACCAACATGCTGGCCGACCGCCAGTCACGCATAGAGGAGCTGGAGAAGATAATAGCCCGCTCGGCCCAACAACAGCTGCCCGTCGAGGCTCTGCGCGACATCGTATCGACCCTCGACACCTCGTCCATGGAGATAGCCCTGGCCAGAGTGCCACTCGTGTTGAACAACGGCGCACCCTCGGACACAATGGTCGTATGTTACATAAACCACACTCCCGGCTCGAGATCGCACCTTAGGAAAGAGCAGCTCGCATTCATTAAAGAGTGGCTCAGAAAAGCGACATCGACCGAGCGGATAGAACTGATAGTCAAATAGATGATAAGGGCGGCCTTTAGTGCGCACGGCTTAGGCCGCACCTATTGCCGCGTTAAAGGTTGACCACTCTCAACTCCTTGGGATACATATTGTTGATACGTCCTCCCATGCGTTTGGCAAAGCCTATGGGCAGGCCGTCGAAGCGCACCAGCGACAGCCCGTCGGCAAAAGAGGTGGCGTCGCAGGGGTTGCGCCGCAGGTAATCGCGCGCCGTATCGAGGTCGAGATCGCTAAAGGGATAACGTCCGTCAAGCAGCCACGGAGAGAGCGCCAAAGGGTGCGAAGGCTTAAACTCGTCGCGTATTATACCCCCCATAAGCAGAGGGCTGTATATTATCTGAAGGTGTTGCGCCGCCATCTCCAAAAGGGGCCGCGAGTGTGACGGGCAGGCATAGAAGCTCTCTTTGAACGAGAAGAGATCGAACCTCCCGTCCTCTCTGAGGTATGACCGCAACAGAGACTCATCTTTTTTCGAGCATTGCGCAAGAGGCGGACGCCTATGCCCCGAGCCCGATACCATCACACCGCCCGAACATTTGCGCATGAGGCATACAAAGAGCCCCTCGCCGTCGGTGCGGTGGGGCATGAAACGGTAACAGTTGTAAGAGGTGCCGCCGGCAGAGACCTCGGTGACCATGATGCCGCTGTCGGCAGGCAGCACGACATCGACAGGCTCGACGCCGAAAGTATCGGCGATCCACCCGACGGTCTCTTCGTTCTCATGGCGGTTATATGTGCAGGTGCTGTATATGAGCACCCCTCCCTCGGCAAGAGCGTCCCACGCGTCGGACACGATGCGGCGTCCGCGACGGACACACAGCTCCACGTTGTCAGGGCTCCACTGCTCAAGTGCATGAGGCTCTTTGCGGAACATGCCCTCGCCCGAGCATGGGGCGTCTATCAGCATCATGTCGAACACACCGCCCATGGCACCGAAAGCCGACGGGTCACTGCTTGTCACTATGGTATTGGCAAGGCCCCACTTGCGTATGTTGTCGGCAAGCACCATGGCCCGGCCCCTTACCACCTCGTTAGCCACCAGAGTGCCCCTGTCGGCCAATATGGAAGAGAGGTGTGTGCTCTTGCCGCCCGGCGCGGCACACAGGTCGAGCACATACGGAGAGGGCGCATCCATGATCTCGAGAGCCTTACGGGCCAGGTAACCGACAAACATGGATGCGCTCTCTTGCACATAATAGCCGCCGGCATGAAAGGCGGGGTCGAGCGTGAACGACGGACGCTCTTTGAGAATGAAACCCTCGTCACACCACGCCACAGGAGCGGCACCACCCGGAGCGGCACACCCCTTGAACGAATTGAGCCTCACCGAGCAGGAGGGTTCGCGACCCAATGCCTCGACAAAGGCATCGCACTCCCCGGCGGGCAACACCTCTTTTATCGAGTCTAAGAAAGCAACCGGCAAATTCATCATTTATTGTATGATACAGACACACTTTTCAGTTAACGTACAACTTTAAGTGACAACTGTCAATTTATTGATTACAACTAAATTGCACCGTCCGTCAAGACGTCTCGTTTTTGTAACGATCATAACACCGTTCACCCCTGTTTCGGGCCTGTTTGAGGGGCTGAAATGGCAGCGGGACGACAAAATTGTGCATATCACACACACTTTCCAGTTAATGTACAACGTTAACCGGCCTATGACAACGGCTTTATTTTCACTTGGTTACACAGCTTACACCAAGCCAGCAAATGTGTAACGATCGTTACAATCGCCCGCCCCTTTTCAGGTATTCCGCAAAAGGGGCTTTCGGGCTGTCATTTTCCCACCTCGGCCATTGCAGCCTTGATTTTGTCGACCACCATCTCGAAGTGTTGGCGGCTCAACACGAAGTCGTACTCGTCGACATCTATCACCACCACCCGACCGTCGTAATTTCCGATCCAGTCGTCGTAAAGTTCGTTGAGACCCTCCAGGTATTCGGGTTGTATGCCTATCTCATATTCGCGTCCGCGGCGGCGTATCTGGCTTATGAGCGTGGGTATGGAGGCTTTGAGATAGACCACTATGTCGGGACGGCGTATATCGGAGGCCAGCAGGTCGAAGAAGGTCATATAGAGGTCGTAATCCTGCGTCGACATAAGGCCCATGCGGTTGAGGTTGCGCACGAAGACATAGGCCTCCTCGAAGATGGTGCGGTCTTGTATGATGTTGCCGCAAGACGACACTATCTCTTTGACCTGCATGGTCTTTTTGGAGAGGAACGACATCTGCAAATTGAACGACCACCGGGCCATGTCTTGATAGAAACTGTCGATGTAAGGGTTGTCTATGCGTTCGAAGAAGGGCTCGAAGCCCAGCTCCGTCGAGAGCATCTCCACCAACGAAGTTTTCCCGCTTCCTATGTTTCCGGATATTGCAATGTACATGACAGGGTGGGTTATCGTTCGACAATATTGTGCAACGCCTCGACATAATCGCGCGTGGGCGACAGTCGCGGTATCTTGTTTTGCCCGCCCAGCTTGCCGCGCGAAGACATCCAGCGATAGAAGCTGCCCTCGGGCAGGGCCTCCACACGCGGTGGATAGAGTGTGGTGTCGCCGCTTCGTTTGGCGTCGTAATCGGAGTTGAGTTCACGCAAGGCCTTGTCGAGCTCTTCGGCAAACAGGGCCATGTCGGCAGGCGGACGCTTGAACTCTATGAGCCACTCGTGCGCCCCCTTGGTGTCGGCATCCATGAAGACGGGGGCAGCCGTATATTCGGCAACATCGCAGCAGCAGGCAGCGGCGGCCCGTTGCATGGCCCGCTCGGCATTGTCGACCATGAGCTCTTCGCCGAAAGCGTTGATGTATTGCCTGGTGCGGCCTGTTATCTTTATCTTATAGGGATCCACAGAGGTGAAAGTGACAGTGTCGCCTATCATGTAACGCCACAGCCCGCCGCTGGTGGTTATTATCATGGCATAGTTGACACCTTTTTCGACGCCCTCTAACGGTACCGCCTTTTCGGGGTGGCCGAGCTCTGTGACGGGGAGGAACTCATAGAATATCTCATAGTCGAGCATGAGCAGCATAGACTCGTCGGCAGGGTCGTCCTGCATGGCGAAGAAACCCTCCGAGGCGTTGTATGTCTCCATATAGTGCATGCCCTCGGACGGTATCAGACGCCGGTATATGTCGCGGTATGGCAGGAAGCTGACACCGCCGTGCATGAAGAGCTCCATATCGGGCCACACCTGCAATATGTTGTCTTTACCGCAGTATTCCAACACCCTGTTGAGCAACACCAGGTTCCACGACGGCACACCTGCAAAGGCGGTAACCCTCTCTTTGGTGCACCGGCGACATATGGCCTCGACCTTGGTCTCGAAATCGGGTATGAGGGCCACATCGGCCGAAGGAGTGCGGCTGAAGCCGGCATAGAAGGGGGTGTTGCTTATCAGTATGGCAGACAGGTCGCCTGTGGGGGCGCCGTCTTCGGTCTCAAGGCGACGGCTGCCGCCGAGGGTCATGGTCTTGCCCGAGAAGATGTGCGAGCGGGGATTGTTGCGCAGATAGAGCGCCAGCACATCTTTGCCTCCGCGATAGTGGCAACGGTGCAGAGATCGGGCCGTGATGGGTATATACTTGCTTCTGTCGGCGGTGGTGCCCGACGACTTGGCATACCATCGCACGGGGCTGTCCCACAGCAGGTTGCCCTCTCCGGCTCTTATGCGGTCGACAAAAGGGCGGAGATCGTCATACTCGCGCACAGGCACAGACAGGGCGAAACGCTCATAGTCGCACACCTTGCCGATGCCGCAAGAGGCACCGAACGGTATGCGCGCAAGAGTGCGGGCAAGCAGTGTGAACTGCTCGTGTTGCACCGCAGCGGGATGACGCATGAAACGTTCTATGGCCCGCAGGCGTCCCGACAGGGCAGACGACACCATCTTTGTCAGAAGTGACATAGCTTTATTCTTTAGTTTGCTTGACTATAATGCAAAAACCGTTCCGCAGACACCTATGCTGCCTGCGGGCGATTCGTTGCGTATGTATGCGGCCTCCTTGCGTTCTGCATGTCCGGCACACGCCCGGCAAGGCATCTGCCGAATGCGTGCCGTTACCGCAGGGTGCCGTTGAATGCGCCGGCGATCTTCTCTGCGATATCGTCGAGGGCCTTTTGCAACTTGCCTCCCACCATCATCTTCATCATCATGTTGAGCTCGGCACGAAGCGTCAACAACATGCGGGTATCGTCGGGGGCCACCTCTTTGAGCTGTATCCAAAAGAAGAAATCGAACGGGATGTTGTCGCCGGTTATCTTTATGAGGCTGAAGGGCTCGCGCTCGACCATCTTGAGGCTGACGGAGAAGCCCTGAGCCTTGAAACTGCATCGGTCTTCGGTGGCGCTCCACTGCTCCACCCTCTCTTTGGCAATGGGGGTGAAGTTGTCGAAACGCGACAAGGTGGCGTAAACGGCATCGCCCGGTCTGTTTATGCGCACCTGTTTGCTTTTATACTCGGTCATGGTTTATCTCCTCCACGTATCGGGACAGGTGCGCCACTCTTTGAGCGTGGCAAGCTCGTCCGCCGAGACATAACCGCTCTCGAGAGCCACCTCTATAAGGGCCTCGTAATCGCTCAGGGTGTCGAGACGGCAACCCGCGGCCTCGAAGCGTTTTGCCGCCTCGGCAAAGCCATAGGTGAAGATGGCCGTCATGCCCAGAACCTCGCAGCCGGCATCGCGCAGGGCCTCGACAGCCTTGAGGCTGCTGCCGCCGGTCGACACCAGGTCTTCGACGACGACGACCTTGTCGCCCGGCTTGTATGCCCCCTCTATGAGGTTGGCAAGGCCGTGGTCTTTGGCCGCAGAGCGCACATAGATGAACGGCAAGCCCATCTGCTCGGCAACCAAAACACCGTGGGCTATGGCTCCCGTGGCCACACCGGCCAAAATGTCGGCATCGGGGTAAAGCGCCGTTATGATATTAGCAAAACTTTTGTAAATTTGCTTGCGTACTCGAGGGAACGAGAGGGTCTTGCGATTGTCGCAATAGATTGGCGAATGCCAGCCTGAAGCCCATGTGAAAGGCTTGTCGGGACTGAGTTTCACCGCCTCTATCTCAAGCAGCGACCCGGCGATTTCTCTCTTATGATTCGTGTTCATGACAATAAAAATTTAAACTATATGTACACCGTATATTATGGGGAAAAGAGGATAATATTCGACTTTTCCGAAGACAAATATAATAATTTTATTCATTTTTCCCGCACCGACACACTGTCCTATCGCGCAGAGGTGTTAGACCTGTTGGACGGGCACGACCATCTGGCCTGTGTGTGCGAAGATGTCGAGCGTGTGTTCGCCTCGTTTTGCGACCTTTTCAAGCGGGTGACCGCAGCGGGAGGCATTGTCGTCGACTCTCGCGGGCGCACACTCATGATTTTCCGCAACGGCAGGTGGGACCTGCCCAAAGGAAAGCGTGAGCCCGGCGAGTCGCTCGAGGAGTGCGCCGTAAGGGAGGTGCACGAAGAGTGCGGCATAAGCGGGCACACATGCGGCAGACCTGTGGGCACCACATGGCATCTTTATGTGATGAACGGCGAGATGATATTAAAAGACACATATTGGTTTTCAATGGCTTACAACGGGCCGACAGATCTCACACCCCAAACGGAGGAGGGAATAAGCCGGGCCGAGTGGTGCACCGAAAAAGAGAAGAGGCGTAACCTCGAGGGCTCTTACCATACGATAAGGGATCTGTTTTAGGGGTTGACGATCCTTTGAGAGCCTGCCGGAGCGGACAAGGGGGCTTCCGGCGGTTAAGGGGAGGACTTTTGAGGCTTTTTGCGGGGGTATTGTGGCGGAAGAGGGGCTTTGGGTAAGACCGGGGGACGGGGGAAATGTCGTGGCGGGGGCGATTTTCGGGAGGCTGCAAGGTGCCTTTTCGAGGGGCTTGGGGCGATTTTCGGGAGACCGGAGTGAAACGATTTTGATATTGAAAAAAACAAATTCTCATAAAATCTATGAAAAAATTACTGACAATCATGGCCATGGCTATAACCGCACTTACGGGATGCGATGACGGCACCGACAACTCTTACGTGCCCAGGTTGACCCAGGCAGAGAAAGAGGCCGGTGTTTTCACCGCCGAGGTGATGCTCAAGATGAAGCGTCTGGGTGACTCGCGCCTCTCTCCCGACGGCACCCAGGTGCTTTACGGGGTGACGGTGTATAATGTCGACCTGAACAAAAGTTACACCAACCTGTGGGTAAAGCCCACCGACGAGTATGAGGGTGACGATGCCGTCAAGATAACCAAAGGCGACTTCAAAGACCATAACGCACGTTGGGCCGAGCAGGGTCGCAAGATATATTTCCTCTCTGACCGCAGCGGCAAGACAGCCATATGGAGCGTGTCGCCCGACGGAAGCGACCTTACGCTTGCCGTCGAGCCGTCGGAACAGATAGACGCCTTCGAGATATCGCCCCGCGGCGACATGATACTTTACGCAACGCACGTTAAGGTGGACCGCACGGCGCAGGACATGTATCCCGACTATGACAAGGCGCGCGTCAAGATATACGACGACCTTATGGCCCGCCACTGGAACTATTGGCTCGACGGCACATTCAGCCACATCAAGATAGGCAAATTCGACGGCAAGAGCATAACCGACGTCAAAGACATAATGGAGGGCGAGGCCTGGGATGTGCCCATGGCGCCCTATTTCGACATGTCGGAGGTGGCATGGAACAACGAGGGCACCCAGATAGCCTATTCGGCCAAGAAGCTGCACGGATATGACTATGCAGTGAGCACCAATTCAGACATTTACCTCTATGACATAGCCAGCGGCAAGACACGCAACCTCACCGAGGGCATGCCCGGGTATGACCGTTACCCCGTATTCTCACCCTCTGACAGGCGCATAGCGTGGACCAGCATGGCGCGTCCCGGCAACGAGGCCGACAAAGAGCGCCTGTTTGTAATGGAGCTGGCGACTGGAGAGAAGAGTTACATAACCAAAGATTTCGATTACAACGCCGCCTCGGTAAACTGGGCAGACAACAACACCCTCTATTTCATAGCCCCCATAAAGGCCACGCACCAGATATGCAAGGCCACCGTGGAGCCCCGCGGCGACGTGGAGGTGATAACCGACGGGCTGCACGACTATGTATCGCTCTCGATGCAGAGCGGCCGCATAGCTGCCGAGAAGACCACACTGCTGATGGCCGCAGAGCTGTTTGAGGTCGACCCCCGCGACGGAGAAGAGACTCAGCTCAGCTTTGTCAACAAGCATATTTACGACAGCATAAAGATGGCGTCGGTGCAGAAAAGGTGGGTCAAGACAACCGACGGCAAAGAGATGCTCACATGGGTGATTTTGCCCCCCGACTTCGATCCCGACAAGACATATCCCACCCTCCTTTACTGTCAGGGCGGCCCTCAGAGCGTTGTAAGCCAGCGGTGGAGCTATCGTTGGAACCTTGCCCTGATGGCATCGCAGGGTTATGTGGTGGTGGCGCCCAACCGCAGAGGCCTTCCCTCTTTCGGTCAGGAGTGGCTCGACCAGATATCGGGCGATTACAGCGGCCAGAACATACGCGACTATCTCAGCGCCATTGACGACGTGAGCCGCGAGCCGTGGGTGGACAAGAACCGTCGCGGTTGTGTCGGCGCAAGCTATGGCGGTTACTCGACATATTATCTGGCAGGACATCATCAGAAACGTTTCAAGGCATTCATAGCACACTGCGGCATGTTCAACCTCGAGAGCTTTTACGGCAGCACCGAGGAGCTGTGGTTCCCGCGCAACGACTTGGGCGGCCCTTACTGGAGCAACAACGCCACGGCCAAACGCTCGTATGCCAACTCACCTCACAAGGCCGTGGCCGAATGGGACACTCCCATTATGATAATGGTGGGACAGCTCGACTATCGCATACCGTACACCGAGAGCCTTCAGGCCTTCACAGCCGCACGTTCGCGCGGTCTCGACTCACGGTTGGTGTTCTTTGAGGATGAGGGCCACCAGGTGTTCAAGCCGCAGAACTCACTGGTATGGCACAACGAGTTTTTCAACTGGCTCGACAAGTATGTCAAGAACCCCAAGGAGGTGAAGCGTCAGCCGCGTCCCGAGGATAATCAGCGTCCCGCCCCGACGGCGACGGAAGAGAAACCCGCACGCAGAAGGTAACGAGGCTTCCCGGGGGATCCGTTTAAGGTTTGGCAGGGCTTTGGGGTGGCTTTCCCGAATGGGGCCCCGATGGAGGCATCGGGGCCTTTATGAGGTTTGTCGGGGAAGAACTTGTCAGAACGGGAAAGCATGACGGGGTGGAACATGCTCACCGGTTTGGATGAGGCATAACGGGTTTGTTATGCCGATAGAAACGATATTTTAAAGACTTCATTAAAGCATTACAATTATGGGATTTTTAATCACACTTCTTTGCTTTTTCCCCTGGCTTGCCGAGGCTCTGAAGGATGGCGGGAAAATCAAATAGAGCCGATTGGCTGTAATAGGGCGCAGGCGGCCTCATGGGGTGCGGATTCGGGGGCAAGGGTGTGGAAGATGTGATTTTGGCGTGAGGGAGAGCGGGACGGGGCCTGCGGAGGGCTAAGGCGTGAAGATGATGTGCGGGGTGAGCGGGTTTGAGTAACCGGGCCATATATTGCTATGCGGTGTTGCGGCCCTCCGTGGGGCGGATTTCCTGCCCACCGCGAGGTGCGGGCCGCTCGGGCTTGCGTACCTCAGCCCGGGAACAAGTAATTTGTGCTTACGGCATACTTCGTAATGCCGGGCATAAGGGAGTGTGGCGGGTTTCGTTTACTCAGACTGCGATGGGGTTACGAGCCTCCGCGGGGGATTTTCTGCCCACCGCGAGATGCGGGCCGTTGCGGCTCGTACCTCGCCGCCATGCCGGAACGGAAAGCCATGCGGAACGAGAACTTGCTGCAACAAAACCCTGCCGCGCAAAAATCCGCGGGCACCCGAAGATTCCAAAGGGCCAAGAGGGCAAAAAATTCCAAACAAACCGGAGTGCGGGACACATTACAGGTTTGAAAACAGTTTTTTGATTATGACAGACAAGGAGGCGATAGACCGTTTGATGTCGATACCCATGTTTCAACAGGTGGGAGGGGCGGCATATAATCCGGGGACAGAGCGCATAGAGGCGTTCTGTCGTTTTTTGGGCGACCCTCAGAAGAGGTTCAAGTCGATACATGTGGCGGGTACGAACGGCAAAGGGTCGGTGTGTCACATGACGGCGGCGCTGCTTATGGAGTGCGGGCTCAAGACGGGACTTTACACCTCGCCCCACATCTGTCACGTAAGCGAACGCATATGCATAGACTCCAAGGCGATAGACCAGTCGGCGATAACGGACTTCATGACCCGCGCCATGCCTTTCATAGAGGAGCACAACCCCTCGTTTTTCGAGGTGACCACCGCGATGGCTTTCGACAGGTTTGCCGCAGAGGGGGTTGATGTGGCGGTGATTGAGACGGGGCTGGGAGGACGGCTCGACGCCACCAACGTAATAACGCCGCTTTTGAGCGTTATAACCAACATAAGCAGAGACCATACTTCGATATTGGGTGATGACATAACATCCATAGCCACGGAGAAAGCCGGCATCATAAAGCCCGACACACCTGTGGTGGTGGGCCTTACAGAGGCTGAAAGCGCGGTGGTGTTCATAGACAAGGCCCACGAGTGTCGTGCTCCGCTTACATTTGCAGATAAGATGTATCGGGTATTGTCGCACCGTCTCTCAGATGACGGGACGGCCATTTTCGAGGTGGAGAGCATGCTTGACGGCTATCATTTCACCCTCTCGACCGACCTTGCCGGAGCATATCAACGCCTCAACATACCCACATTTCTGGCTGTGGCAGAGCGCCTGCGCGACAGCGGCTTAGAGGTGACGCCCGCACACATAACGGCGGCACTCGCTCACGCGGCCGAACGCACAGGACTCAAAGGACGGTGGCAGGTGTTGGCCCGCGAGCCTCTGACCGTTTGCGATGCGGGTCATAACGAGGCCGGCATCGGCGAGGCCGTAAGTCAGCTTGCCGCCATGAAGGAGCAGGGGTTGTTCGACAGACTCTTTTTCGTGCTCGGGGTGGTGGCCGACAAAGACCTCGACCGCATATTACCGTTGTTGCCCAAAGAGGCCCGTTACATGTTCACACGTCCTTCCGTGCACAGGGGATTAGATCATAACACGCTGGCAGCCAAAGCCAAAGAGGCCGGACTGACAGGCAATGCCGCCCACGATGTGTTTGAGGCTCTAAGGCAGGCTGAAAAAGAGGCAGCCCCCTCTGACATGATATTCATAGGAGGGAGCTGCTATCTTATAGGCGACCTTTTGACAGGGGCTAAAGATTGACGTTTCTTACGATGCTTTCCATCTGGCGTATGAAGTTGCGGCGTCCTTTGGACTGTTTGGGCGAATAGACATACTCGTCGATGGTGACGGCACGGCCGCGGGCCTTGTCGATGGTGGTGTAACTGACAAAGGGACCGCCCATGAAGTCGCCCTCGACATCCCAGAAGCCGCGCACCTCGGCCCATGTGCGTCCGTCTATGACAACAGGGCGTATGACGGGCGGTATGTATGTCGAGGTGGTCATGTAACTGCCGTCGGAGGGGCCGGGTATGAGGGCCGTGAAGGCATTGCGCCGGACCACTATCTCATTGACGCCAAAACGAGAGGCGGTATCGACGGGATATGAATATATGACGATGCCTTGACTTGTGAGCGGGGTCTCGTAAGAGATCCACATGAAATCGGGAGATATGGAGTTGCGCAGTTTGTATCCGCGCGGTATGGTCATATCAATGCCGAACATGGCGCGCACGGAGTCGGCAAGCGATTTGTCGGGGAACTTGCGGGCACGGGCGGCGAAACGCTCTATCTCGGTATCGTCGAGAAGGCCTATGATGCGGTCGGCATGGCGCGACAGATAGGCGGCAAGGGTGTCGGCGTTGGAAGAGTGCATCATGAGCTCTATCTGCGGGGCGGCGTCGACATCGTATGCCACGTCTATGCCGGTGGCGGCAGAGGGCGATATATCCATGCGAATGATGTTGCGGTGGCGCACCAGCACGTTACTGAAACGGTCGGGCGTGGTGTGCACTATATCGAAGAGTGGCTCGGGCTGGTTGAGCATCGGAGCCTCCTGCTCGAGGATGGCACAAAGGGTGTCGCCCACAGCGCCTTGCCACAGGGTGTCGGGGGCCACAACCACAATTTCGTAAGGGGCTCCGGTGGAGGGGGTTTTGTATTGTTTGCCCGAGCCGTTGTTGCAACCCGGCAGCATGGCCATGGCAAAAACGGCCGATAACAGTATGTTTTTCATATCTTTTTATGTTTTTTTCGTTTTAACATCCCCCTCGAGCGGTATATTGTGTATGCCGGGACTGCCGCAAATCACTTTTCCAAGTTTGTTTCGGGCCATCGCATAGCCCGCGTAAGCAGAGTGCCGATTTTCAAAGGTATGAATTTTATTGTAAATTTGTCGACATAAATTTAAAAACATCGGTTACGTAAATCATGTATATACACCCGCCAAAATTCATAACACGCCTGTTTCCCGACCTGCGTTGGGGTTTTGACCCCGCCGAATATGCCGGACGTGTGTTCATTACATTCGACGACGGCCCAACACCGAGCGTGACACCGTGGATAATAGAGACTTTGCGCAAATTCGGTGCCAAAGCCACCTTTTTCTGTCTGGGCAAAAACGTCGAGCAATATCCCGACCTTTACCGCCTGATAAAAGATAACGGCCATGTTGTGGGCAACCACACATACAGTCACATGAAAGGTTGGGGCAACACCCCCGGTCGATACATCGAAGATGTGGACCTGGCCGACAGCTTCATACATTCCAACCTGGTGCGTCCTCCTTACGGACGTATAACGCCGTCGCAGGCCAGACGCATGTCGGAACGGTACAACATAATAATGTGGGATGTGCTGTCGCGCGATTACAGCCGCACACTCTCTCCGGCGGCCTGTCTGAGGAACGTGACCAAGCATCTGAGGTCGGGTTCGATAGTGGTGTTTCACGACTCGGTGAAGGCATTCCGCAACATGAGTTACGCCCTGCCCCGCACATTGGAGCATGCGGCCAAATCAGGCCTTACGTGCGAAGGGATAGTGTTGTAAGCTGAAAGCCATTTGATGACAAGATTATGAAGGTATTTGTGGCGATAACCGGAGCCAGCGGCTCTATATACGGCCGTCAGCTGATAGAGCGTCTCGTGGCCCGTGATGAGATAGAGCGGGTGTGGGTGTCGTTTACGGACAACGGCCGCAGGGTGTTTGATCTCGAGCAGCCCGGGTATGACGTGGCCGCCATGTCCAAGGTGCGACTGTTGCAGCCTGACGATATGTTCTCGCCCCCGGCATCGGGCTCGGCATCGGTGGATGTCATGGTCATAGCACCGTGTTCCATGGGGACGGCGGGCAGGGTTGCATGCGGGGTGTCTGACACTCTCATATCGCGGGCTGCCGACGTGATGCTCAAAGAGCGACGCAAGCTCATACTTGTGGTGCGGGAGACCCCTTGGAGTCTGGTTCACCTTCGCAACATGACCGCATTGGCAGAGGCCGGAGCGACCATTGTGCCTGCTGCGCCGTCATTTTATTTCGCTCCCAAAACGATAGAGGAGCTCTCGGCAACGGTAACCGACAGGGTGATGGCTCAGATGGGATTTGAGCAGCCAAGGCAATGGGGAGAGTAAGGCGCGACATCATGAAGCAGGCCTGACTGCGCATACCGAGAGAAAAACAACAGCAGAGCAGGCTGTGGGCGTCAGATTGTCTGCAACGGTAAATACATTAAAAACAGGAAGACTATGGCAACAACTGAAAGAAGAGACATTTTGGATCATGAGTATGTCAAAATTTACACAAGTGGTTTCGGGGACATAGTTCTGCTTTTTGAGAACGAAAAAGAGAAGCCTCTTGCAGTTGGGCAAAAAATGAACGAGATAAACGAAGAGGCATATATGAACGGCTATAACTGGGACGCTCTCTTTAACTGCCATCTGGAGGAAGTTGCGCCGGATATTCTTGAAAGCATGGAAAGTGATCCGGAAGCAGGTTCGTATGCAGCCTATTTTAAGGAGACCCGAGAGAACGAGCAAAAAGCAAAACGCTTTGCCGACATCATTATCTCTTTGATAGAAAACGAAGATGAAACATATCACCGCCGCACATCTCTTTCCCGCTTTGGCCCTCCGCAGGCCCCGCGCCGCTCTCCGTCATGCAAAAGGCACATCTCTCACTCTCCCGACCCCGAATCCGCACCCCATGAGGCGACCTGCGGTCGGCCTCTCCCCGCCGGCTTTTGTGGGAAGGCTGTGTTTCGCGACTTTTGATGTCGCACTATTTTGTCGTAAGGTCTTGACACCTATTTTTTGTCCCGACTGTTTTTGTGCTCGGCAGTTTTGTCCGCAAGGCTTCTGTCACGACATGGCTTTCGTCCCGGCAGGGCGGCCGAGGTACGAGGCCGCAACGGGCCGACCCTCCCCCCAGGAGGCCCGTAACCCCGTTTGGCTATTATAGTTTAGTGACTTGGGCACAAAACTGCCACCCATCATCTCCCCGCCTTGCCTCCCAGGTTCGGCCCGTGGCTCCGTCAGGCCAAAGGCACGGCACCCCAGCCAATCCAAGGTGCCGCCCCCCTTCGCTCCGGCAGGCGCGGTCTGAGGGAACCGAAACCGCACACTCTTCCTTATGCCCGGCATAACGAAGTGACGCCGTAAGCCTTTTCCTTATGCCGGGCCGAGGCAACGAGTCCCGAGCGGCCCGGAGCCTCCGCCCAACGGAGGGCCGCACTCCGCGCAGCAATAT
>CAMRVW010000019.1 GCA_947054185.1 uncultured Rikenellaceae bacterium
ACTCAATTCTATCACTATATCTTTCCGCATTTCACTTTTTTGTAGTAACTTTGCCGTATAAAAACAATCAAATGAACATTACCGATAGCTCCTCACGACTGGGAACGCTCGACATCAAGAAGCTGCTGATACAATATGCGGTGCCCTCCATCATAGCAATGACGGCGGCATCGCTCTATAACATGGTCGACAGCATGTTCATAGGCCACGGCATAGGAGCCGAGGGACTCACGGGCCTGTCGCTCACGCTGCCTTTGATGAACATATCGTCGGCGTTCGGCTCTCTTGTGGGCATAGGCGGCGCCACTCTCATGTCGGTGGGGCTGGGACAAAACGACCTCGACAAGGCCCGCATGATATTGGGCAACGTGGTGTTGATGAACATCATAACTGGGTTGTTCCTCTCTGTAGTGTCGCTTTTGTTCCTCGACCAAATACTATATCTGTTCGGAGCCAGCGCCGACACCATAGGCTATGCCCGCGACTATATGCGCATCATACTGGGCGGCAACGTGATAACGGCGTCGTTTTTGGGACTCATAGAGATGTCGCGGTCGACAGGACACCCCACCCGCGCCATGATAGCCATACTCATAGCCGTTGCGCTCAACTCACTGCTCGACTATCTATTCATATTCCTGCTCGACATGGGCATCAAGGGCGCGGCTATGGCCACTGTGGCTGCCCAGATGGCCTCACTGTGCTTTGTCGGCTCCTATTTCTTCAGCAAGAAGAGCTTCATACGCTTCGAGCGGAGCATCTTCCGCCTCAACGGCGCCATAGTCGGTGGCATGCTGGCCATAGGGTTGTCTCCTTTCCTGATGAACCTGTGCTCCAGCGGCGTGGTGGCCCTTATCAACCTCTCGCTCAAAGAGCATGGAGGCGACGCGGCAATAGGCGCTTACGGCATAGTCAACAGATATGTGCTTCTGTTTGTGATGATCAACATAGGCTTCAACCAGGGCATGCAGCCCATCGCGGGCTATAACTTCGGCGCCGGCAAGTATGACAGGCTCAAGAAGGTGCTCAAATACACCATAATATGCGCCATGAGCACCTCCACCATAGGATTCCTGTTGGGAGAGTTCTGCCCCGGAGCCATCACCCGCATGTTCACCACCAACACCGAGCTCACCGACATTGCCGAACGCGGTCTGCACCTGGTGCTGATACTCTTTCCTTTCGTGGGCTTTCAAATGGTGTCGGCAAACTTTTTCCAGTCCATAGGCATGGCCAAGAAAGCCATACTGCTGGCACTGAGCCGTCAGCTGTTGTTTCTTATACCGTTCCTTATAATCATGCCGCGCATCATGGGCATAGACGGGGTATGGCTCTCCATCCCCATGGCCGACTGCATCGCCATCATACTCACGAGCGTGATGCTGTGGCGCGAACTCAAAAAATTCAGATAGTCATGTCAAAGAAAGTCATCATAACCATAGGCCGTCAGTATGGCAGCGGCGGCCGACGCATAGGTCAAAACCTCGCGCAGATGCTGTCGCTCGACTATTACGACAAATCGCTCTTCGACGAGGCCTCACGCACAAGCGGCATCAAACGCGAATGGTTCGAACGCAGCGACGAGAAAAACCCCATACGCACCATGGGCATGGAGATGGGCCTCAACGCCATTTACGGCACACCCTTCGCAGCCGCCGGAGAGATGTTTGAAGACAACATTTTCAAGTTTCTCTCAGAGACAATATGCAAGATAGCCGACGGCGACAGAGGGGCCGTGATAGTGGGCCGGTGTGCCGATTATATACTGCGTGAACGTGACGATCTATTCTCGGTGTTTGTGCACGCCCCCTTGGAAGACAGGATAAAACGCACCTGCCTGCGCGAGGGTCTGTCTCAAAAAGAGGCGATAGAAAAGATAAAAAAGACCGACAAACAAAGGGCATCTTTCTATAACTTTTACAGCGACGGCAAATGGGGCGACGCCGCCACATACGACCTGTGCATAGACTCGTCGTTTACCGGCATAGAGAAGACATGCGACCTGCTGGCCTCTGTGGTAAGAACCATTACAGACAATGAACGATAAGAGCATACACATAGACGGAGGTTTCTCGTACGGCACCATCTGGAAGGTTGCCTATCCCATTATGTTCGGCAACCTGGCCCAGACCGTCATCACACTCACCGACACCGCCTTTCTGGGGCGTCTGAGCGAAGTGGCGCTGGGGGCGTCGGCCATGGCGGGGATATACTATTACGTCTTCTCCACTCTGGCCTGGGGCTTTGCCATAGGCATGCAGGTGATAGTGGCGCGCCGTTTCGGTCAGGGACAGTATCACAAGATAGGGCCGCTCTTCGAACACGGGCTGCTCTTCGTGGGCATACTGGGGGTGGCGCTATTCTCGGTGCTTATGTTCCTCTCGCCCGCTATACTCGACTTTCTGATAGACTCGCCCAACGTCTATGGAGCGGCCTGTACATATATGACATACAGACCCTGGGGCATAATATTCGTGTGCGTCAACTTCCTGTACCGCTCCTTATATATAGGACTGTCGAACACGCGTGTCATCAGTTACACCACCGCCCTCATGGCCGTTGTCAACATAGTGGGCGATTACGGATTGATATTCGGTCACTTAGGCATGCCTCAGATGGGTATCGCCGGTGCCGCCATAGCATCGGTGGCTGCCGAGGTGTCGGCAACGGTATTCTTCACGGTGTTCACCCTGTGCCGTCTGCCGCTTGAGAAGTACCGCCTCTTCAGACTCGCCCGCATAAGACTGTCGCTGCTTGGCGACATACTGAGGGTGGCATTCCCCACCATGATACAGAAATTGCTGTCGTTCGGCTCGTGGCTGGTCTTCTTCGCCATGGTGGAGCGTCTGGGCGAGAGAGCCTTGGCCATAACCATGACGGTGCGAAGCGTCTATATGTTCATCACCATACCAGTATTCGCCTTCGGAGCGGCATGCAACAGCCTGACCAGCCGCCTGATAGGCGAAGGACGTCCGCAAGAGGTCGGACACATGGTCTCGCGCATAATAAAGCTATGCTTCATGGTGGTGATACCGCTGTCGGCCCTCTGTTACATAATACCGCAACACCTGCTCGGCATATACACCGACAACACCGGGCTTATAGCCGAGGCTGTCGACACACTGCATGTGGTTGCCCTGTGCGCCTTTGCCATGGGCTTCGGACAGATATGCTTCGACACCGTATCGGGCACCGGCAACACCGCACACGCACTGGTGCTTGAGTTCGGGGCCCTGGTATGTTACGTGGCGTTCATCTTCTTCTCGTCGCATATAATGGGCGGACCGGTGTCGCTGGTGTGGGTCAGCGAGATCATTTACGGCACAATGGTTGGTGCCGTCTCGGTGGCATACCTCAAAATAGCCCGATGGCAGAAAAAACGAATTTAACAACAACGACTATGAAACACATTGCCATAATAACCTTTCTGCTCTGCTGCCTGGCCTCGTGCCAAAAGGTCACTTATGACTGCCGCATGGTCATCAACTCACGCATAGAGAGCGCCGCGGGCAGCATAGAGCGCCTTGACAACACCGTTGCCTTTGCCTATTACGGCGACACGCTCGACTATAAGGTCGAGAGCTATCAGCAGGCTGTCAGTGGCCGTGTCACCACCTCTAAAGACGGCCAGACGCGTCCGTTCGACATGCAGGGCGACTTTTCTGCCGAAAACGGACAGATGACCTTTGACAGAATATCCAACCCAGTGGTATTCATTGTCATGTGCGACACCGAAAACAAAGTGTACGGCTATTGCCAACAGTCTGTAAGCAAAGGCCTCGACTATGTTTACACCACCTTCACATGCCCGCTGTGGATGCTTGAGACCCAAAAAGAGGTCAAGATAGGACAGTGGTATTACAGCAAATAACCGCTCATGAACCGCAAACGCCCCCCTTTCGACACCGCACGTTTCGCCCACTCGCGCAAACGCAGGGTGGCCTTTGTGCTCAACATAGCCCCGCACTATCGCAGTGCGCTCTTCTCACTGCTCGACCACGACACCGACATAGACTTCTCGTTTTATGTGGGCGAGGAGTCGTCTGACGTAAGCTCGCTGCTCGACATGCGCAACTTCCTCGGCTTCAAGGGCTATCTGCACAACCGATTCAAGAAAGGCAAGCTGGTATGGCAGCACGGATGGTGGCGTCCGCTGTTGCACCGCCACGACGCTTACATACTCACGGGCAACCCCGGCATAAGGTCTAACTGGCTTCTGATGGTAATGGCGCGTCTGCTCGGCCGCAAGGTCTATCTGTGGAGCCACGGCCTTTACGGCAACGAGACCCCCAGACAACTGCACCGCAACAAGATATACATGCGCCTGGCAAGCGGACTTATGCTCTATGGCGACCATGGCCGTCGCATGCTTATGCGCGAAGGCTTTAAAAGCGAACGCATAACCTTAATATACAACTCATTAGACCTCGACCAGCAACGCAAGCTGCGCGACAGGTTTGCCGGCGCCGGCTTCATGCGCAACATATTCGGCAACGACAACCCCACCATAGCATTCATAGGACGACTGACACCGCAGAAACAGCTGCATCTGCTCATAGAAGCCGTCGGCATACTCAAACTCTCGGGCACCGACGTCAACATAATATTCGTTGGCGACGGCCCCGCAGAGAACGAGCTTGCCACCCTGGCACAAAAGGCCGACATTGAAGAGAGGGTCTTCTTTTACGGCGAGTGTTACGACGAAGAGATGATTGCCGCCATACTGCAAAACGCCGTCATGACGGTCAGCCCCGGCAATGTGGGTCTGACGGCCGTTCAGAGCCTCGCATACGGTGTGCCCGTGATAACGCACAACGACCTTTGCCGGCAGATGCCCGAGCATGAGGCGGTGCGTCCCGACCGCACAGGCGACTTTTTCCGCCATGGCGACTCGCTGGCCCTCAGCGAGAAGATAGAAAAATGGATAGGCATAATGTCAGACCCCGACAGGCGCATGCAGGTGCGCAAGAACTGCTTCGAGATGATAGACCGCCGTTTCAGCCCGTCGGGACAGCTCATGCGCATAAAACGCCGACTGCTCGCCGACATGTTCCCGCCAAAGGACAACACCGCCGCAGAGTGACACCCGGCTTGTGGTATGCTATTTGATTAAATAGTTGACTGTAAAACATTCATCACCATGACAAAAGAGAAAAAAGAGACACAAGAAGCGGAAAACCAGATAGATACAAACTGCGAAGAGAAAGTTTGCGACACCCATGACAAAGAGGAGGCATGCTCGGAGACTGACAATATGGCAGATGAAAGTGACGCTGCGACAGACAAAGCGGCAGAACTGGCAGTTGAGGCTGCCGAATGGAAAGACAAATTCATACGCCTGCAAGCCGAGTTTGACAACTATCGCAAGCGCACCCTCAAAGAGAAGATGGAGCTGATAGAGTCGGGAGGCAAAGACCTGATGAAATCGTTGCTCGTGGTGCTCGACGACTTCGACCGCGCCCAAGAGGCCCTCGCCTCTTCTGACAACATAGAGGCACTGCGCGAGGGTGTGGAACTGATACACACCAAGCTGTGCAAGGTGTTGACCGACAAGGGCCTGTCGCCCATAGAGTCGACAGGCAAAGATTTCGACACCGACTATCACGAGGCCGTCACCAAGATTCCGGCCCCGAGCGACGAGCTCAAGGGCAAGGTGGTTGACACCATCGAGAAGGGTTACATGCTTAAAGACAAAGTTATAAGATATTCCAAAGTCGTTATAGGAGAGTAACATGGCGGAAAAGAGAGATTATTACGAGATTTTGGGCGTCGGCAAAGATGCCACCGCAGACCAAATCAAAAAGGCCTATCGCAAAGCGGCCATCAAATATCACCCCGACAAAAACCCGGGCGACAAAGAGGCCGAAGATAAATTCAAAGAGGCGGCCGAGGCTTACGACGTATTGAGCAACCCCGACAAAAAGGCGCGTTACGACCGTTTCGGCCACGCAGGCATGTCGGGAGGCTTCAGCAGTGCCGACGCCGGCGGTTTCGGCGGCTTCAGCATGAACGACATATTCGACCGTTTCGGTGACATATTCGGAGGCCATTTCGGCGGAGGATTCTCAGGCGGTTTCGGCGGCTTCGACGGCGGTCGCCGCGTCAACAAAGGCTCAGACTTGCGCGTAAAGGTGAAGGTGACACTTGCCGACATCGCCTCAGGAGTGCACAAGAAGCTTAAGATCAACAAGATGGTCACCTGCTCGACATGCGGGGGCAGCGGCGCCAAAGACAGCCACAGTTACTCCACGTGCTCCACATGTCAGGGCAGCGGAGTGGTAACACACGAGGTAAACACCTTCTTCGGCCGTGCCCAGACCACGCAGACGTGCCCCACATGCGGCGGCGACGGCAAGATCATCACCGACAAGTGTAAAAGCTGTGGCGGCGAGGGTGTCACCAAGGCCGAAGAGATTGTCGAGGTCAACATACCCGCCGGTGTGGGCGAGGGCATGCAGCTCTCTGTTGCAGGCAAGGGCAATGCGGCCCGTCACGGCGGCATCGCAGGCGACCTTCTGATAGTGATTGAAGAGGAGCCGCACCCCGAGCTTATACGTGACGGCTCAGATTTGATATACAACCTCAAATTAGGTGTCACAGAGGCGATATTAGGCACATCTGTCGAGATACCGACCGTCGACGGCAAGGTCAAGATAAAGATAGAACCGGGCACACAACCGGGACGCGTATTGAGGCTCAAAGGCAAAGGTTTGCCCGACATCAACGGATACGGCAAGGGCGACATGCTCGTATGCGTCGACATATTCATCCCCAAAAACCTCTCTAAAGAGGAGCAGGCAATGCTCGGGAAACTGTCGGAATCGGAAAACTTCAAGCCGAAGAAAAACAGCAAAGAGCCCAACATATTCCAGCGTACGCGAGATTTCTTCAGATAGGCATGCACCTATATATAATACCTGCCGGGACATTGATTTTGTCCCGGCATTTTTTTATTGTCGACCCGCTTACAACGTGACCATAATTCATACCGACACCTGGCCATACAAACAATCTGAGAATAATTTAACCTCCACCCGTCAAACTCCGACGGATTGGAGCACTAATATGACTATCAAATCATTACAACGTATATTCTTTTTAAAGTAATCTCATCATAACCAAAGGAGCACACGCCGGCTTCAAAAAACAAACACTCTTCATATTGCCGACAAACCTCCAACTTACTCACATAACGCACTGACAAACAAATGTTTGGTTAAGACAACCCTCTTTTCGTCGGAGTAAATTTTAAAAACCGCTTGAAATTTCATATATTTGCAAGGCAAAAATATACCTTGATGAGATACGGCTTAATTATATTCGCTTTGATATTGATATCGGGATGCGGCAACGCCTCGCTCGATGAGAAAAAATATGTCGACGCGGTCATGTCGGTATCGTTGCGGTCGGGCGACAGCTCGATGTTCCGCACACGGACGCAAGACTCGCTTCTTAACAACTTCCCCGTATATTACGACTGGTGGCTTCAGGACGGCGGCAAACACGACCTTTTCACCCTGCCCTTGCGCAAGTCGCTGGCTGCCCGCATAAAAAAGGTGTCTGAGCAACTCGGCACCCCCATGCCCGACCTGTCGACCAAAGGCGACAAAGAGCTATTTTCGACATATCACAAACTGTGCGAAAAACGACGTGCCAAACGCCTTGAAAACATGCCCGACCGCATAGTATTCACCAAGTTCCGCCCGTTCCGTCCCACTGTCTTTGCCGCCACCGAATCGGTAAGCGACTCAAGAGGCGAACGCAACTTTCTGGGAGGGGGCCGTATGTCGATACTCAAAATGCGAGGCATCTGGGGGCACGAACAACTTCTCTTGCAAGCAGACAGCGGCATTATAAGAGACCCTGACATCGACTTTGACGCCCGCAAGCTCCTCTTTGCCTGGAAAAAGGGTGCCGGTGACGATTACCATCTCTATGAGATGGACCTTTACACACAGGCTATCAAGCAGATAAGCAAAGGCGCAGGCTATGCCGACTATGAGGGTCGCTATCTGCCCGACGGAAACATACTGTTTGCCTCCACGCGTGCGGCCACCTCATTGGGCGACATACCCACCGAGGTGAGCAACTTCTTCGTTTGCGACCGCAACGGCAATTACATGCGCCGCATAGGCTTCGACCAGGGCCACACCATATCGCCGTCAGTCATGGATGACGGACGTGTAATATACACACGCTCAGACCATAACGACAGAGGCAACATATTTGCCAATCCCCTCTTCGTGATGAACGGCGACGGCACCTCGCAGCAGGCCTTCTTCAGCATGACCGACCGTTTCCCCACCACCCTGGTACACGCGCGTCAGATACCGACGACCAACCGCATACTGACCATACTGACAGGCTATCACTCGCCACAACACGGCAAACTGGCCATCATCAACCCCGAAGGAGGGCGAGGCGGCGAAGACGGTCTTATGATGGTCGCCCCGTTGCGCAAACCCGGCGACACCGAAAAGTTACCGGTGGACATATACGGCCAGTACGGCGAACAGTTTCAATATCCCTTCCCCATCGACAGAGAGAGCTTTCTGGTGTCATACTCTCCACTGGGTTACGACACCGGCGAGCCCAAGTTCGCCATCTATTGGATGAACATGGAGGGCGAACGCGAGCTGTTGGTTTCAGACCGCAGGTACTCTTGCAATCAGCCTGTTATAATAGGTTCGCGTCCCAAACCGCGTCTTCGTGCCTCACACATCGACTTCAGCAAAGAGACCGGCCGATATATGATACAAAACATATATGCGGGCAGCTCCATGACAGGAGTAAAGCGAGGCAGTGTCAAGAAGTTACGCATAGTGGAGCTGATGTTCCGCAACACCGGCATAGGCAAGCAGACAGTGAGCGGCCCCGGAGGCAGCTCGCAGGTGACCACTCCTGTGGGGGTTGCCGGCACCGGCTGGGATGTAAAACGCATACTCGGCCACGTCGACGTCATGCCTGACGGCTCGGCACATTTCGAGGCCCCGGCACGTACGCCGCTCTATTTTCAGGCGCTCGACACCATGGGACAGGTCATAGCCACCATGCGCAGTTGGGCCACCTTACAGCCCGGAGAGTCAAGGAGTTGCGTCGGCTGCCATGAGAGTCATAACACCACTCCGCTGACGGCGTCGGCCATACCGCAGATAGCCTCCCGCCCCATAGACAGCATCACCCCGGTGCCACACCTCATGCCGGAGAAAGGCTTCAGTTACATAGAGAACATACAACCCATACTCGACCGCAACTGTGTGCGATGCCACAACGGCGCAGGCAACACACCCAACCTGTTGGGTACGCTCACCACCAAGGGAGAGGCATCGAAACGACGTGTCAGCGAGTCGTATATCACACTGACACACGCACAGTTACGCCACAAAAACAAAGAGACCCTCACAGGCAACGAATATCACCCCGACGTCAACTGGATAGGCAGCATGACCGACCCCATGCCGCTTAAGCCATACACCGCGGGCTCGGCATCAAGCAAACTGATAAGGCGTCTGCGCGAAGGCCACGGCAAGCTCGACAAGAAACAGATAGAGACAATCGCCGCCTGGATAGACCTGGGAGCACCCTTTGCCGGCAGTTACACCGAAGCCAACAACTGGAATTCGAGCGACATACGCAAGTGGGACTATTACAGCCACAAACGCCATGTCGCCGAAGATGAAGACAAACGCAACGTCGAGGCATACGTCAACTCGCTCCGATAGGCCGCGCCGCCGTGCATGTGCCACGACCACAACAACCGACAAACACAACAATAGCTGAAAATGATGCTCGGAAAATATATTAACATAATAGTAATAAGCTCACTGGCACTGCTGTCATGCCGTCCTGTTGGCATACCCTCCTCTATCGTCTCTCTTACTGACGGAGATGACAAGGTGATATTGTCGGGCGACCGTCAGAGCGGCAAGGTGTGGCAGATGAACCAACGGGGCTGGAAGACGGGAAGCACCTTTATATGCAACTCCATAACAGACATAGCCACCAACGGCAAAGACCGTGTGTGGGTGCTCGGCAAGGAAGATAACGGCGAAAGCCGGCTTTACGAGCTGTCATATCCGGGCATGAAAACCATACAGAGCCTGACGGTGGGCAAAGGCGCCGCCTCGGTCACTTACGACAAGGCCGATGACCGTCTGTGGGTCGCATGCCGTGATCTGAGACGGCTGTGGGAGATAGACATCATGCGTTGGAGCGTCGTGGGCAAGTTGGACATGCCGCGTGAGGCATCGGCCGTGGCCATACGCGACAGTCTGCTCTATGTGGCCGGCAGAGTGCCCGAGACAACCTCGAAACAAGAACTCCCTGCCACATCGGTGTATGCTTTCGACAAGCGACGCAGCGCATTACGCAAAACCATAAAACTGCCCAAAGGCTCCGTTCTCACCGGCGACATGGTGGCTGACGGACGTTATGCCTATCTGACTCACGTACTGAGCCGTTATACCGTGCCCGTGATACGTCCCGAATACGGATGGATCGCCTCTTCGGCCCTATCTATCATAGACATGGACTCCATGAAGCTGATAGCCACCGTATTGTTGGACTCGCCGGCCAAGGGGGCGGCCGGTGGCAGCGGCATGGCCGTAAGCCCCGACGGCAAAGAGCTGGCAGTGGCTCTCTCCGGTGTCAACAGTGTGATGATAATAGACCTCGAAGGCCTCCATGCCAAGCTGAAATCGCACCACAAAACCGCCGACGGACGTCCCATACATGAAGACCTGGGCTTCCTTTACGGCCTGCGCAAACGTTACCCCTCAGGCGGCAAAGGCCCCGGCACACTGCTCTATCTAAACGAGCACACCCTGCTGGCCACCAATCTTTACAGCGGAAACATAACCGTCATATCCGACAGTCCGCGCCGTTTCAGGCAGGTCGGTCGGGCCATGACATCGACGGAGCAGGGTCGCGGCGAGGCTTACTTCTCGGATGCCACCCTCTCATACCAGGGATGGCTCAGTTGCGCGACATGCCACGGCACCGACGGACGAAGCGATGCCTTGACCCACATATACCCCGGTGACAGCATATTCGGACGCTTCCTCACCCCCTCGCTGGCCGGTACCACTTACAGAAGCAGCCAGGATGGTATAAGAAACGGCTCTTTGGCCTATCGTGCCATGAGAGAGAAGCAAAACCGCATCAAAGCATCACGTCGAAGGGGCGAGCCCGAGGTGCTCCCCATAGAGGTGACATTAGAGGAGATGTGCACCGAGGCGATACGCTCGCAGCTCTTCACCGAGCCGCAAGCCGGCGAGGCCCGCGCATTGGCATCATACATAGCGTCGCTTGAACACCCCCGCTCGCCGTATCTCAAAAACGGACGTCTTTCGACACGCGCCGCGGCAGGATTGTCGGTGTTTGAAAACCTCGGTTGCGCCTCATGTCATAACGACGAAAAACCACTGATAGGGCTGTGGAAAAGCGCTCCGTACATGCACGACGGACGTATGACCACTCTTGAGGAGGTCATAAACAGCAGACACGGCATGGGTGACACCAAGCTGACAGCGGCCCAAAAGAGAGACCTCAAAGAGTATCTTCTGACACTGTAACCCACCCGGAATATCGGTTGAATTGCGGTATCGACGATGCCGCAACCAATGACATGCTGTCACCGCCGTTCCTCACCGCCACTTCAGCCTCTGCCCGGCAAACGTGACAGACCCGATTGAAACGGCAGAAACAGCAAAACCTGCTGAAACACTGAAACGGACAAACGACTGAAACGCTCACTCCGATGTAACCACCTCGGCAGCCCCCCTCCGCCCAACCGCCGCCAAGCTAAAAAGCCACCGGCAGACCAAGGCAGACCAAGGCAGACCAAGGCAGACCAAGGCAGACCAAGGTCAAACCTCTATCTGACCTATGAAATGTAACGGACTCGGGGCAAACACCGTAAACAAGCGTCATGCTGCCGGTGATGCCGACAACATGACAGACTTCTATCCGGTTATTTAATTCAAATTAAATAAGACACTTCCCTCCGATCACTAAAAACCGACAAGAGGCGATACGGAAAAATAGAAATCCCAAGACCAATTTTACCAACACAAAATTAACCCGTAAAATCAAACGACAATGATAATGAGATTACAAAATTTTTTTGTAAGCAAATCATATTATAAGTCTAACATAATCCTTGCCACGCCTATAATACTTGCCAACGCGGGACAGGGTTTTGTCAGTGTCGTCGACAATGCCATGGTGGGGCACTTAGGGGCCGATCCTCTTGCGGCGGCGGCCTTTGCGGGGGTGTTGGTGCTTAACACCATGATATTCGGCATGGGCATGTCTTACGGTCTTACTCCCCTTGTGGGCAAGGCATACTCTGCGGGCAACGACCGACAGGCAGCCTTTTTCTATCAGAACTCACTGTCACTCAATACAATAATAGGTGCAATATTGAGTCTCGGACTCATTGCTGCCACCCCTCTGCTCGACTATATGGGCCAGCAACCGCACATTGTCGACATGGCGCGCCCGTTTTACATACTCATTGCGGCATCAATATTTCCATACATGATATTCCTGTCATTCAAGCAGTTCATGGAGGGTATCGGCAACACCACCGTGGCAATGGGCATCACCATATTCTGTAACCTGCTCAACATATTTCTCAACTGGGTGTTCATATACGGAAAGATAGGCGCCCCGCAGATGGGTGCCACAGGTGCCGCCCTGGCCACTCTCATTTCGCGTATCATAATGCCACTCATCTTCGTGGTCTATCTGCTGACTCACTATAAATACGGACGTTACTTCCGCTTTTTCCGCATCCGTAACCTCACCAGACGATGCCACAGGCAGCTGCTGGCCATAGGCACCCCCATATCGTTACAGATGGTAATAGAGATGTTCGCCCTGAGCATGACCGCCATAATGATGGGATGGATAGGCTCAAAATCTTTGGCCGCCAACCAGATAGTACTCACCGTAATGAGTTTCATGTTCATGGTATCGAGCGGTATTGCCGGCGCGGTCACGGTGCTTGTCAGCCACTCGATACGTGCACGCGACATTGTCAACTATGCCAAAGCAGGCATGCAGATGTCGGCATTATACATGTTTGCAGCCTCGTTGCTCTTCGTTTTCGCCGGCGACACCATAGCCTCGTTATTCAACAGCGACCCCGAGGTCATAGCCATATCGGCACGCGTATTCCTCATAGCGGCCATGTTTGAGATAAGCGACGGCATACAGGTCACCGCCTTAGGGGCCCTGCGTGGAATTGCCGACGTATTGCGCCCCATGATATATGCAGTGGTGATATACCTCTTTATAAACATACCCGTGGGTTACCTGCTGGGATTCGTGTTTGAATTGGGCGAAGAGGGCATCTGGACAGGATTTCTCATAGGCGTAACATCTGCGGCGATACTCTTCAACCTGCGATTGAGAGACCGTGTGAAAAGAAGAAGACTGTTTGTCTGAACCGGTGCCGCTGTCACGATAACAGACTCTTTCTCGCTTTTACGAAAGCACACCACCCTGCCCTAACGCTTACAACACCCACCCACAACCGATTTCACTTCTATAAAGGCAAAAAAGCCGACCCCCCGAAAAGGATCGGCTTTTCAGATATTTACGCACAAACTCACCCCTTCCTAAGCACAAAGAAATCGCTTGTAACGCCCACGCACAACCGATTTCACTTCTATAAAAGCAAAAAGCCGACCCCCCCGAAAAGGATCGGCTTTTATCACACAAGGCGACACTAACGCACAAACTCACGCAATATCTGTGAGGCGCTGCGATGCAGAGAGGCGACAAACTCATAAAGATAATCTTTCTCGGCCTCGCGGGCGGCAAGCTGATAAAACGGGTTCATCACCGTCGAACGCAACACGAACAGACCCTCTTTGACATAATCGTCTTTGGATATACCAAGCGGTTTGAGCACACCGGCAATTGAGTCATAGTTGTAAAGGCTCTCGGTAAGGCGTGTGCGCGAGACGAAAAAGTCAATGTTGTTATTACCCTCACGGCTGCTGACACCCACCGACATTGCGGCATACAGACGGGTGTTAAGCTCGTTTATCTGCGAGAGCGAATAGGTGCGGTCTATGGCATAACCGCCGTCTTCAGCCGCAACAGGCACCATCATGTAACATATCAAGTTGGTGTCGGGGCGATGTATGGGCTTGAACGTGAACAGCGTACCGTTACCTTTGCCACCCCTTGCGGCAAAGCGGTCATACTCGGCAAAGCGGCTGAAGTGCTCCAACATGAGGCGTTGCAGCCTCTGTGTGCTTATGAGCGTCGATTTTATTATGGCACCGTGTCCGTCTATGGTCAGGGGTATGGTCTTGTGTGCAAGATAGCACGATGCAGCCGCCGCGCCGGGCTTAGAACCCTCGAGTATGTAACTGCCGATGTCTCCTATGGAGAACTCGAAGTCAGGCATCAGGCCGCTCTGCTTGTCGAAGACATAGGCTGCGTCCTGACGTATAAGCTCGGTGACAAGACCGTGCCTTATCGACACCATGCCGGCGGGATAAGGTATGTAACCCAGCTTGTGGGGGTCTATGGTTACCGAGTCGGCCTCGGGAAAGCTGAGGAAGGCGCGGTAATTGTTGTCATCGCCGCACCAGATGCACTCGCCGGCCTGCGAATTGATGTTTATGCGGCACCTCTCCACTTTGTCGTCCATTGACGCCGACGAGAGGTCGTAACCCTTGAACATGGAACGCACATAGCCGCCCCACGCCGAGTCGATATGCAGCCAGAACGACCTGTTATGCACCGCCGACAACTCCTTGCGCAACGCCACAATATTGTGTATGGGGTCGACGGCACCCTCTTCGGTGGTACCGGCAATGCCCAAAACGGCAGCTATGTAAGTATCATCGGAAGCACCTAACAGCTTGTCGCGCAAAAGGGAGGTGTTGATGCGGAAATTTTCGTCCACATCGACAATCTCAAGCGAGTCGGAACCGTAACCTAACACGTTGGCCGCCTTTTTGAGGCTGTAATGGGCCGAAGGCGAGAGATAGACCTTGGGCATGGCACCCACACGCGCAAGGACGGCACCCAAGCCGCGCTCGGCAATGTTATAGTCGCTCTTCTTGACGAAATCGCCGTAATCGTTCATCACATCTTCGGCGGTGCGTCCTGCCGCCACCTGCTCATAGAACAGCTTGCGGGTCATCCTCACGGCCTCCTGCGGCGCAAGGTGCAGAAGTGTGCGGTTGTCGACATGGCGAATGTCGCTCACAGAGCCGTCGGGAAGCGCTATCTGATAGGCGATATCCTGCTGCTGACAATATTCGCGCACCGAGAAAGGCACGAACTTCACCGCGCGCGCAATCCACAGAGCCTCTATGTTGGCTATGGTACCGCCCGACGATATGTGAGTCCACGACTCCGAGGGGTTGAAACCAAGCATGTCGGCCACAATCTTGCCCACTTCTATCTCGAGCGGGAAACCTATGGGCGACGATTCGCCGCTGATGTTATTGGCATTATAGAGCATGCCGGCAAAATAGCCCAACACCGAAGGCATGGTCTGCTCTGAGACCATGTGGGCGATGTAACGCGGTGAGTATATGGGATTTTGCGATTTGAAAAGAGCCAGTATGCGGGTAAGCTCGTCGCGCAGACTGTCTGACATAAGCTCGTGACGGCGACGCATGCGCGAATTGATGACAACGTTGTCTTCGGGGTAATAATTGCGGCGCCAGTGCACATAATCGCGGAAGATGTCAACCAACATCTTCTCCCAAGTGTCGGAGTGCTCCGCCTTGGGGCCTAAAAACCATGCGGCATAATCTGAGTCGTGATTCATGGTCGAACTGTTTTTGTGAAATTTATTTTTGTTATTTGCTTGTATTCAAACTGAAAATCACCAACCAAGAGGCTATCTTATGCGGTCGAGCGAACGTATGAGCATCTCATCGCGCACGATGCCTCTGAACGCCAGATACGACAGTATCAACGTCACCAACGGCACCACGCACACGGGCGACAGGCTCACGGGAGTCACCGCATCGGGAGCGGCGGCACGCAGAGCGTCAACCACAGAATAGGCCTTATAGACATAATATGCCACATAACCGGCTATGCCAAGCTGAAGCACCATGCCCGATATGACAAGGCGCATCTGCAACAACCTTCTCTTGAAAAGGAATATCACCACCAAGAGCAAAAGCATGGTGAGCGCCGTGAGAATGCCGTAATATATCGTGGGTATAAGCGTGGCATCGAGGCCGTTGCCATCGGTCACTCCGAACGGCAGTATGCCTATCTCGTGTGCCACACCGCCGACATACATGGCAAACGAGGCCGTCGGCACGAAGAAAAGCAGCAGCAGCAGCAAGACCGCCAACAACAAATATACGCTTTGTATTCTCTGAATCATATCGTTTCGTTTTTAATTGACAAAATCACCATCGAAAAGCGCCGGTTCCGCCTGCCATGCAATGCCTCGACCACACTCAGCAAGGGCCAAATGCCCGCCGCACTCACAAATGCACCGGAAGTCAATCCGATCTGCCGCAAATGCACGGACACATTACGCTTTCAGTCAACAAATCTAAACAAATAAACTGAAAAAACCATGTCGCCGCAACCATATATTCGATAAATTACGCCATTAATTGCCCGAACCACCTGCACAGGCCTATCCGCCTATCATGTAATTGCGCCTCTGCCACGCCACCTCTATGCGCAACATGGCTATGAATATGAGCGCAAACACGGCCGCACACCCCCACAAAGGGAACTCTATGCCGCCGACATACGACAGAGGCAACCCGAGAGTGAAATCCAAAACGTTATTTATAATGCGGAATATCAGCCCCATAACCATATCGCACACCTCTAAGCCGGTGAAAAGGTATATCACACCGGCCACGAGCAACAAGGTGACCAACAATGCCACCGCAATGTTATTGATGACGGAGACGACCGACACCATACCGAAATAATGGAGTGTCAGCGGCAAGGTGAAAAGCTGCACCGTCACCGTCACGACCACCGCCAAAGACAACACCCTTACAGGAGGTGCGGCAAAAACCCACGTCGGCATCAGGGCCTTTATCTTGGGCACAAAGAAGAATATGGCCAATACCGACATGTAACTGAGCTGAAAGCCGACATCATATATCAACGCCGGCTTGAGAGCCAGCAACAACAGCGCCGACCCGAAGAGGGCGTCATATCTCCGTGTGTCAGACGGCGACGCACCGCCACGCAAGGCCAAAAGCGAAAACATGACCACCGCCCTGAGCACCGACGGCGACAGTCCGCTAACAAGTGCATAACACCACAAAACTGTCACAATCAACACCGAACGCACAATGCGTCCGCAACGGAACCGCCTCATGAATGCCAGTGCAAAACCCGCCATCATATATATCACCCCCACATGCAAGCCCGATATGGCCATCACGTGCGATATGCCGCCACGACTGTAACGCCTCCCGGTGGCGTCGTCGACCCCCTCTCTGTGACCCAGAAGCATGGCCGCGAGCACACCTTTGTCGTCCTTATCCAACGACGATGCCTCAAGGCGCCCAAGCCACCTGCCGCGCATGCGGGAAACCATGCCCAAGATGCCACCCGAGACAGGGGCCCGCAATATGGCGTAATCGTCGTCATATACCGTGAGCAACTGACGTATGCCCGTCTTGTAAAGCATTCCCGAGCGACTGCCCGGCGACACCTTCAACGACGACAGCTCCACCACCCCGGCGGTGAAAACAAGTGTGTCGCCAACCGAAAATGCAGGTGTCCCCTTGTCGAAAAATGCGGCCGCCCTGACATGACACCGTGTCGCATGGGTCGGATTCAGCACATCGACATTATCGGACAGGGCGCGGACGGTCACCGCATAACAGCCTCCGCCGACGGATCTGTCGACAACAGCCACCATGCGCGAAAGACCCTCATCGGGCAGTCGCTCCGTTTCAATGGTCAGCAAAGAGACGGAGGCACCACCGACACAAGGTATCAGACAGACCCACAACACACGCAACCGCCTGAACATCAACACCGGCAGCAACAGCAGAGACCACAACCCCGCCACTAATCCCACAACATAGGCCACAGTAACCCACACCACCGGCATGGCGTTCGCTTTACGGCTTATGCTCTCAAATTCAGGTGACATGCAACAAAGGTGTGTGGTTTCCTGTTTGTGTTTATATGATAATTGCGAGGCTCACAACGTCAGAGGCTATGCGACCGAGACTTAGCTCTATGGCTTGTTCATGGTTTTGGCCCGCATGTTTTGCCAACGGCTTTTCTTGCGCTCTGTTTTTGTGTGTGCGGGACTCTTACGCCCTATTTTTCGGTGACCATGCCACTCCATGTTTCCCGGCAATCTGTTTTCTGCGGCCGTTTTAAGACCGTTTGGCTCGGAGTTCCTTGCGGCATTTTCCGACAGGGACATAAGACACGGCGCATCGTCTTGGCAAGTTTTAGCGCGACGACGGTTTGCGGGATCGGGTTCGGCTTCGAGGGCGACGTGATGGCGGACAGTGGCGGCTTCGGGTTTGGGTTTGGCGGGATGGCTCCGCAAAACATCGGCACCGTCACATCACACGACCGGCCATCATGTCATAGCTTCGATATTGCACCGCCTCGGCAATGTGGTTAGAGCCAATATCCTCCTGTCCGTCGAGGTCGGCTATAGTGCGCGCCACCTTTAATATGCGGTGATATGCCCGCGCACTCAGTCCCATCTGCTCTATGGCGCTGTCGAGCAACTGACGGCTGCTGTGGCTCAATCTGCAATATCGTTCCACCATACGCGAATTCATGCCGGCATTGGTATGCACGTCGGTGCCGGCAAAACGTCGCGTCTGCACCCGGCGCGCCTTCTCCACCCGCTCCCTTATCTGCGCACTCGTCTCCTCGGGCTGCGACTGCGACAGCTCCGATACCTTCACCGGCATCACCTCTATATGTATGTCTATGCGGTCGAGCAACGGACCCGATATTCTGGCATGATAACGCTTGATGTCGCCAATCTTGCAGCAGCACTCCTTTTCAGGATGGGTATAATAACCGCACGGACACGGGTTCATGGAGGCCACGAGCATGAACCGCGCCGGATACTCCACACTATAACGCGCACGAGAGACCGTTATGACACCATCTTCGAGGGGCTGGCGCATCACCTCTAACACCGAACGGCTGTACTCCGGCATCTCGTCGAGAAACAACACTCCGTTGTGCGACAACGATATCTCGCCGGGTTGCGGATTGGAACCGCCGCCCACCAACGCCACGTTTGATATGGTGTGGTGCGGCGACCTGAAAGGACGGGTGGTCATAAGGCCGCAGTCGACACCCGTCTTGCCTGCCACGGAGTGTATCTTGGTGGTTTCAAGGGCCTCAGCGGTGGTCATGGGTGGCATTATGGTGGGTATGCGCCGTGCCAGCATGGTCTTGCCGGCACCGGGAGGCCCCACCATCAGTATATTGTGCCCTCCGGCCACCGCAATCTCAAGCGCCCTCTTGACAACATGCTGACCCTTGACATCGGCAAAGTCGACATCGCCCGACGAGGCACCGGCCCCATTGCGGCACCTCATGTCGGCCGTTACGCGTTCCATGGGTGCCGTGCCGTTGAAGTGGGCGACCACCTCTTGCAGGTTACGCGCGCCATACACCACCAACCCATCTATAACCGCAGCCTCACGAGCATTGTCCCACGGCACTATCACGGCATCGAAACCCTCCTCACGGGCCTTTATGGCCATGGGCAACGCTCCGGCAATGGGTTTGAGGTTGCCGTCGAGCGATAACTCTCCCAATATCACATAAGAGCCCAACATCTCCGACTTCATCTGCTCAGAGGCCGCCAACAGGCCCAACGCTATGGGCAGGTCGTAAAGTGCCCCCTCCTTTTTTATGCCGGCAGGCGCCATATTGACCACTATTTTACGACCCGGCACCCTGAAACCGTTGTTTTCAAAAGCGGAAAAGATGCGCTGCTGGCTCTCTTTGACCGCATTGTCGGGCAACCCGACGATATAGGTCTGCACCCCGGGCGATACATTGACCTCTATGGTTATCGTTATCGCGTCGATGCCTATCAAGGCACTGCTATAACATTTTACCAACATAATGAAACTATTTGGAGGAGTAACACAATAATGCGTAAAGATAATAAAAACAGAACTAACTGTAATAACAAAAATACATATTTTGTTTTACTAAGGACATTTTATGCAGTCGCACGGCAAAATAATAGGTCTTGCGGCGAAGTCTGCCCGGCATCTCCCACACAGTTGTGGCCCCCACAGGTTCGACCCGTGGCTCCGTCAGTACAAAGGCATGTGCCCAACCCAAGGTGCTGTTCCACATGCTTTACGCTCACGACAGAACCTTTATCACGTTCTGAACCTCCACGCCGATGCGGCCGACGCTCTCACACCTCATGCTAAAATCTCATCCCATCACACCCTCGACCCCCGAATCCGCACCCCATGAGGCCGACCTGCGGTCGGCCAACCGCGGTCTGAGGAACGAAAACCGCACACTATTCCTTATGCCCGGCATAACGAAGTGACGCCGTAAGCCTTTTCCTTGTGACGGGCTGAGGTACGCAGGCCCGAGCGGCCCGAAGCCTCCGTCCCACTGAGGGCCGCACCCCGCAGAGTAATATATAGGTCAGTGAATTTGGTGGTGGTGGTGAAGCGCATCATT
>CAMRVW010000020.1 GCA_947054185.1 uncultured Rikenellaceae bacterium
AGCCAAAAACGTCTGTTCCATAAATGTGTGAGACGTATGTCGAAACACATTTATGAAACAGACGTACTTATCCTTAGTTGTTCCTCAAAAATATCAAAACGGGGTCCGTGACCCCTCCCCCGGAAGGGCCGCCGGAGGCAGTTCTCGCAAATCAAAACGGCAGTTCCGGCAAAATAAACGTCAGTCCCGCAACCCCAAACCGAGTTTGGTTTTATTTTCGAGAGGTTAAGCAGATAAATTTGCATTACTTGGGTGTTAATTGTATATTTGTGATGCGTATTGTCGGATAGACAATATGATTTTATGGCATTTAGGCTATTGTTTAGTGAAGTAAAACGACCAAAATTTACGAGCAAACAAACAATAGGCACACTGAATGCCTGCGCTGTTATGGCGTGGGTTGTGCTTATGTTTTGCGGGGCTCTTGGTCGTGCCTTCTTCACTTTAAGCATGATCCACGTCTCTTTTTTTAGTTGACGGTTGCCATTCGAGGCGACGGCATTTACCGGTAATGCAATAATAGATGTTTAACTAAAAAAATCATGAAGATGAAAAAATTTATTCTCTCGCTCGCAGTTACCGTTCTGTCGATTTGTGTGGCCGAAGCACAGACGACGGCAGTGTTGTCTAACGGCAAAAGCGTGCCTGTTCGGCTTACCTCTGACATTTACACCAAGAGCAAGACCGCCGTTGAACCGCAAGCCATGGTCGATGCCGACATTAAGTCGGACGATGGCAGCCGGGTTTTGATTCGCCGGGGTACTCCCGTCAACATCACTGCCAAGGTGCAGAGGGCGCGTGGTGTGGGCAAACCTGCATCGGTTCGGCTCCTCTTCTTGTCGACAACAGCCGTCGACGGCCAAACGGTCAGGTTGCAGGGCGGTTATAATGCAACGGGCGATTCGCGTCGCGGTCTGGCCTTGGGTGTGGGGCTCGGTGTGGGTCTTACCGTGTGTTGGCTGTGTCTGTTTTGCCTTTGCATAAAGGGTGAAAATGTTACGGTGCTTGAAAATACGGTGTTCAGTAATGTCGTGACTAACGATTCATACGCCGTGACTGTAAGATAATAGTTCTTTGTGCCGTGATAACTGCGGTGGGTCATAATCGAAAGATTATGGCCTTTTTGCGTTGAAAGCGCTTGTTTGGTGTAATTTTTGAAAGCAAAGGATGTAAATAAAAACTTTAAAATTATGATGAGTAAAGATTCTATAGTAAGTGTGCATGGGCGTGAGATATTAGACTCGCGCGGCAATCCCACCGTTGAGGTGGAGGTGAGAACCGAGTTCGGTGCTTTCGGTCGTGCTGCGGTGCCTTCGGGGGCCTCCACGGGCGAGCATGAGGCCTTGGAGCTGAGAGACGGTGATAAAAACAGATATGGCGGTAAAGGTGTGCTTAGGGCTGTGGACAATGTTAACGGTGAGATTGCCGGCAGGGTCGTGGGCATGAATGTCTTTGACCAGACGGCTATCGACAGGGTCATGATAGAGCTTGACGGCACCCCCTCAAAGAGCCGCCTGGGCGCCAATGCAATACTGGGTGTGTCGCTGGCGGTGGCTGCTGCCGCGGCCGATTCCTTAGGTCTGCCGGTATGGCGTTATATAGGTGGTGTCAACGCAAAGGTGCTGCCGGTGCCTATGATGAATATAATCAACGGCGGCTCGCATTCCGATTCGCCCATTGCCTTTCAGGAGTTTATGATTCGTCCTATCGGGGCGACCTCTTTTAGTGAGGCCTTGCGCATGGGTGCCGAGGTGTTTCATGCCCTTAAAGGCCTCATACACGACAGAGGATTGTCCACAGCCGTGGGTGACGAGGGCGGCTTCGCTCCCACGCTCGAGGGTGTCGAGGATGCCTTGACCCTTATTGTGGAGGCTGTCAGAAAGGCGGGGTACAGACCCGGCACCAAGAGCGACGGCGGAGAGGTATCCATAGCTCTCGATTGTGCCTCTTCGGAGTTTTACCGTGACGGCAGTTATGATTACACCATCTTCGAGGGTGACAAGGGGCGTGTCTTGACCCCTGATCGCCAGGTCGATTACCTTGATCAATTGGTGAGCGGTTATCCCATAGACTCCATAGAGGATGGCATGTCGGAGAACGACTGGGACGGCTGGCGCATGCTTACCGACCGTCTCGGCGGCAGGGTACAGTTGGTGGGCGACGACCTCTTCGTCACCAACGTCGACTTCCTCCGCAAGGGAATAGAACGAGGATGCGCCAACTCCATACTCATAAAAGTCAATCAGATAGGCACCCTCACCGAGACACTCGACGCCATAGCGATGGCCCAACGCGCCGGTTACACCACCATAACATCGCATCGTTCGGGCGAGACTGAAGATTGCATCATCGCCGACATAGCTGTCGCAACATCATCGGGTCAGATAAAGACAGGCTCGCTAAGCCGTTCCGACCGTATGGCCAAATATAACCAATTGCTCCGCATAGAAGAGGAGCTTGGACCACAGGCTGTTTACGGATGCAGCATGTGACGGCCCCTTCCGTTTATATTGCGGGAACTGCCTCCGGCGGCCCTTCCGGGGGAGGGGTCACGGACCCCGATTTGAGATATATTGAGGAACAACTAAGGTAAAAGTACGGATATGTTCCATAAAGATTACGCAGTCTTAGGACGTGCGAATTTTTATGGAGCATATCCGTTTCCGGCCCTGAGGCAGAATGCCTTAAAGGATGTCAAACATGGGCCATGACTCTCGCGGAAAGGATGTGGAGGCAATACGGCAAATAATAGGGCAGTGCGGCAAAATAGCAGCGTGACGGAGAGCGGGCCGACCGCAGGTCGGCCTCATGGGGCGCGAATTCGCGGGCGGGTGCGTGAGGAGTGTGCTTTTTGTGTGCCATAGAGCGGCGCGGAGACTGCGGAGGACAGAGCGCGAGGGGGATGAGCTTCACGGTTTTGCTTAAGTCAGCGACCTATATATTACTCTGCGGGTTGCGCCCTCCGTTGGCGGAGGCTCCGGGCCGCATCGGGCTATCGTGCCTCAGCCCGGAATAAGGAATTTGTGGTTACGTCACACTTCGTGTGTCGGGTATAAGGAAGAGGCTTACGGTATACTTCGTAATGCCGGATATAAGGAATTGTCGTGCGGTGTTCGTTCCTCAGACCGCGGGTGGCCGACCGCAGGTCGGCCGCATGGGGCGCGGATTCGGGGTCGGGAGAGAGGGGGAGTGTGACTTTGGCGAGAGGGTTGAGAGCGTAGGCGGGCCCGAGGAACGAGGGCCGCACGGCGTGGAGGTCGAGGGCGTGATGATGGTCTGGCCTGGTGGGTGAAAAAGACGGGCGACACTTTGGATTGGCCGGGGAACCGTGCCTTTAGCGTGGAGGAGCTTCGGGCCGACCCTGGGAGGCAAGGCATGGAGGCAATGTGCGGCGGTGATGCGCCCAAGTCACTAAACTATAATTGCCAAGCGGGGTTACGGGCCTCCGTTGGGGGAGGGTCGGCCCGTTGCGGCCTCGTGCCTCGGCCGTGTTGCGGGAACAGAGCCTGCCGGCGCGAAACTGCGAAAAAACCTCTCTCCGCCTCGGCCGTTAGCCATGCGGTGCAAACCATGCGGAGACAAAAACAGTTGACATAAAGCATGTATACGGTTGGTTACGTCGGTAATATGCTTTTGCGTTGCGGAGATGCGAAAGGGACATATGATTGTTCGCATCTGTGGTCAGATGTTATTGCCGTCTGTCATTGCTCTCTTGTCCGACATATTTTCAACGGCCCATCCTATGAGTGCCTCTATGTGTGGCATCAGTTTATGGCCTGAGTCGCTCAACTCATATTCCACCTTGGGAGGTATTTCAGGATATACTTTGCGATGCACGAGCCCGTCTGTCTCTAACGATCGTAATGTTACTGTAAGCATGCGTTGCGATATGTCGCCGATAGATTTTTGTATTTGGCCGAATCGCATTACCCCGTTGGCCCGCAGTGTTGTCAGTACCAATAACGACCACTTGTTTGCCAACCGGGCTATGGCATCCCTTATAGGACAAAATCCGTGATGCAAAAAAGTTTTCATTTCTTTTAATTTTATCTAATTGTAAGTCAATGATAGTTACCTTGTTGTAACTTAGTTGTGTCGCTGTTCCTTATTGTTTGTTATGGTTACTTTAAGTAAGTTTGCGTTGTAAAAGTAATAAACTTAATAATAATAAACATTGCGACTATGAAAAAACAAGCAGCTTTATTGGCCGTCAATCCTGTTAACGGTGCGGGATTGTTTCATTATCTTGAGTCTTTTTATGAGAACGGCATATTTTGCAAGATATTCGCCGTGGCCGATGTCGTCGATATTAAAACCAACTGCGGCATTGACATCAAAGCCGATGCACTCGTGGGTGAGATGATGGGGCATGAGTCAGAGTTTGACGCTTTGGTATTTGCCTGTGGCGATGCGGTGCCGCAGTTTGCTGATAATGCCCACAAGCAATATTATTCCGACATGTTTGCCGTGATGAGAAACTTTGCCCTCACAGGTCGACCGATGGCGGGTCATTGCGCTGCCGCCCTTATGTTTGACATCGCAGGTGCCATAGACGGCAAGCATGTGGCAGTGCATCCGTTCGTAAAGGGCATGATAAAAAGAGCCGTGCCAACAGACGACCTCTCAGTAACCGATGGCAATATTATAACCGCGCAGACGGAAAACACCATCGGACTGATAATACCCAAATTAATAGAGTCAATCTGATACATAAACTCACGTTTATATTGCGGAACCTGCCCCTTATATTGCGGGAACTGCCGTTTTTGGTTTGCTGGAACTGCCTCCGGCGGCCCTTCCGGGGGAGGGGTCTTAGACCCCGTTTTGAGATTTTAGAGGAACAACTAAGGTAAAAGTACGGATATGTTCCATAAAGATTACGCAGTCTTAGGACGTGCGAATTTTTATGGAGCATATCCGTTTCCGGCCCTGAGGCAGAATGCCTTAAAGGATGTCAAACATGGGCCATGACTCTCGCGGAAAGGATGTGGAGGCAATACGGCAAATAATAGGGCAGTGCGGCAAAATAGCAGCGTGACGGAGAGCGGGCCGACCGCAGGTCGGCCTCATGGGGCGCGGATTCGCGGGCGGGTGCGTGAGGAGTGTGCTTTTTGTGTGCCAGAGAGCGGCGCGGAGACTGCGGAGGGCAGAGCGCGAGGGGGATGGGCTTCACGGTTTTGCATAAGTCACTGCCTTATAATTACTCTGCGGTGTGCGGCCCTCCGTTTGGGGAGGCTCCGGGCCGCTCGGGCTATCGTGCCTCAGCCCGATACAAGGAATTTGTGTTTACTCCACATTTCGTGTGTCGGACACAAGGAATTGTTGTGCGGTTTTCGTTGCACTCATTATAGGGCACGGATTCGGTGTCGGGAGTGTGGAAGATGTGATTTGATCGGGAGGCGGGAGAGCGTGAGTGGTTGCGTGAGGTAACGTGCTTTTGGCGTGAAGGAGAGCGGGACGGAGCCTGCGGAGGGCAGGGCCGCTCGGGACTCGTAACCTCGTCCCGTTTACAAGGAACAGTGTGCGGTTTCGTTTCACTCAGACCGCGTGTGGGCCGACCTGCGGTCGGCCGCATCGGCGTGGAGGTCGAGGGCGTGATAAAGTTCGGGCGTGGTGTGTGAAAGAGACTGGCGGCGCCTTGGATTGGTTGGGGTGCCGTGACTTTGGCGTGGAGGAGCTTCGGGCCGAGCCTGGGGACCAAGGCGTGAGGAGCATGGGAGGGGTGAACGGGATTTAGTCGCTGCGGATATAATATTGCTCTGCGGGTTACGGGCCTCCGCGGGGGGAGGGTCGGCCCGTTGCGGCCTCGTGCCTCGGTCGCCCTGCCGGAACAGAAATATGCGGGAATAACAAATGTTTTCGTTCCTCGCTGCCCCGCCAAACAAAAGTTAGCCTGCGGGCAGAAACTGCGATACACAGAAACAGTCGAGGTAAAATCTCGCGATAAAATAGTGCCGATATCAAAAGTCGCGGGGAACAGCCTGACATACAAGAGTTCTGCCCGCACAAAAGTCTATTGAGAAAAGAACCGTGCGGTGTGAAAGTTAGGGCTCGGCAAGTATTGGTGTTTACCCGTTATGCTTCGCCGTAACTTTTCCGCTTATGTTTGCCGATTGCTCTTGCACTCTTCTGCGAAGAGGTCATGGCCCTTTTTGAATATCATTCAGGCACCAACCTCAAGTGCCAAAAACGTCTGTTTTATAAATGTGTGAGACGCATGTCGAAACATATTTATAAAACAGACGTAATTACTCCTTAGTTTGTAATCAAAAATCTCAAAACGGGGTCCGAGACCCCTCCCCCGGAAGGGCCGCCGGAGGCAGTCACAGCAAACCAAAACCGCAATCTATGCGAGATTGTCGAAGTCTATCATCTGCCACACGTGTTTCGACTTGGTGTAATAGTGGTTGAGCATGTCCATGCCGTTGTCGTAATCGATGTAATGGTTGCAGATAAGACCGGGTATCTGATATGGTTCGGGTTTGTCTTTCTCATCCAGGCGACCCACTTTCTCTTTGAGACGTTCCCACATGTTTTCGACGGTGACGGCTATCCTGTCGGGCATGTTCTTGTAAAATAGCACTATGTCGGGCACTATGTTTACCTGATATGTTATGTCGGGCAATCCCACGGTGAAGTCGGTGTTGTCGGCGGCCGAGAAGTGGAGCACCGAGCTTACTGTTATTCCCGACGAGCATAGATGCTTTATGATACCTTCGGAGTATGCGGCGCCCATGCTGTGGCTGACCACGAATATGCTTTTGCGCTGATGTCCTTCGTTGTCAGTCACGCCTAAGGCCTTAAGCTCGTGCATCAAAATGTCACGGCCATACATGAGCCCGTTTTTGAACCGCGACTTGCCTGACGAGTCCCAGTCGCCCGATCCGTCTATGAATATGGGGGCCACCGAGGCTATGGCTGTGCCGTCGAGTCCTTTGAAGCGGGTGCGGAAATGGTCTTTGGCCTTCTCTATGAACTCCTCCTCCCAGTAACCACGCAGAGGCACGTCGCCGATGTTCTCGACAATGGCGTCACGCATCTCCACGCCGAGCCTGTTGAAGAATACCGACCCTAAGCGCAGTGCTTTGCGACCGGTGTTCCAGTATCCGTTTACGAAGAGAGCCACTGAGTCGCACCCTTGGGCAGACTCGCCCACGTCGCCCACGTCTATGACGCCGCGTTTCTTGGCGTCGGGCATCACGGTGCAATATATGATGTGGCGTGCCAGCGTGTGTCCCGAGGGTATGGCAGGGTGGTCAAACTCCTTTATGGGGAACATGCCGAGCTTTTGCATCACCCTCTCCGACCGTTTGTTGACCTTGGGTGCAAAAGAGTATATCTCGTTCAATCCCAGCTCTTGGCGCGCATATACCAAACAAGCCTCTGCCGCTTCTGTGGCGTAACCGTTGCCCCAGGCTTCGGGCATGAGGCGCCATGCTATCTCGGTACCCGGACGCGAGTCGGCGCCGAGGTCGAAGCGGTGCAGACCCACGAAGCCTATGAACCGGCCCGTGTCGAGCCTTTCGACGGCGAAGAGCCCGAAACCGAACATGTCAATCTCATCGCGTATGCGTGTGAAAAGGTCGAGTATCTCGGCTTTGTCGGGCTTGCGGTGGAAGTGCTCCATTACCCGCGGGTCTTTGTTCAGCCTTATGAACGGTATGAGGTCGTCACGCCGCCACTCGCGCAAGAGCAACCGCTTGGTCTCTATCTGAAGTTTCATATAGGCTAATGTTTTGGTGATGGCCGCAATCGTATGGGACTATGACATCATCAACTCTTTGACGTGACGTTTGACGCTCTCTTTGTCTATGCCGCAAAGGGCTGTCAGCTCGCCCACCTTGCCGTGCGTCACGAACATGTCGGGCAGCCCCAGCCGCACCACTCTGTGAGGACGGTGTGACGGCAGGGAAGAGAAAAACTCCAGACATGCGCTGCCGATGCCCCCGGCAGCCACACCGTCTTCGAGTGTTATTATCTTGTCGAACTTGTCCCACACACGGCTCAGCATGTCATGGTCTAAGGGCTTGGCAAAACGCAGGTCGACATGATGCACCGATATTCCCTCCTGCGCCAGCTCGTCGGCAGCCTCGGCGGCCTGATGACCTATGGGGCCGAAGCTCAGCACCGCCACGTCGTCGCCCTCTCTGAGCAGCCGTGCCGTGCCGGGGGCGATGTAAGCGAAGTCGTTGTGCCACTCGTCGCCGCAGTGTCCCTCGCCGCGCGGATATCGTATCACATAGGCGCCGCACGGCTCTTTCTGTGCCGAGTACATCATGTCGCGCAGCTGGCACTCGTCATAGGGCGATGCTATGGTTACCTTGGGTATGGGTCTGAAATAGGCTATGTCGAATGCTCCGTGGTGTGTCGACCCGTCTTCGCCCACCAGGCCGGCACGGTCGAGACACAACACCACATCCACGCCCTGAAGGGCCACGTCGTGTATCACATTGTCGTATGCCCGTTGCATGAACGAAGAGTATATGTTGCAGAACGGCAGCATGCCCTGTGTTGCCAGTCCGCCCGAGAATGTGACGGCATGACCCTCGGCGATGCCCACGTCGAATACCCTGTCGGGCATCTGCTCCTGCATTATGTTCATGGAGCATCCCGACGGCATGGCCGGTGTCACACCCACAATGCGTGGATTGACACGTGCCAACTCGAGCAATGTGTGGCCGAACACATCCTGAAACTTCTTATTCTCGGATTTCACCTTTTTGCGGTCGCCCGTCTCGGGGTCGAATAGGCCGGGCGCATGCCATGTGGTCTGGCTCTGCTCGGCGGGGGCGTAACCCTTGCCTTTGACGGTGAGGGCATGCAGGAGCTTGGGCCCTCCTATGTGACGCATGCGTTGCAGCACACTCACCAGCTTTATGACGTCGTGACCGTCGACAGGGCCGAAGTAACGAAAGCCGAACGATTCGAACAGGTTGCTCCTCTGCAACAACATGCGCTTGAGACCCGATATGTGACGCTCCACCATGTTGAGCAATCGGGGCAGCGGCTTGAGCATCTTCTGCGTCACCTGCTTTATGTGGTTATATCGGCGCGATGTGGTTATGGAGAGCAGATAACGGTTAAGGGCGCCCACGTTGGGGTCTATCGACATGTCGTTGTCGTTGAGTATCACGAGCAGATCGTCGGCGCCGACACCGGCATTGTTGATGCCCTCGAATGCCAGGCCGCATGTCATGGCGCCATCGCCTATCACCACCACCGACTTGTTTTTACGTCCCGTGAGCCTCGATGCCGTGTCCATGCCCAAAGCCGCCGATATAGATACCGACGAATGGCCGCCCCCGAAAGCGTCATACTCGCTCTCGGAGCGCTTGGGGAATCCGCTCAGACCGCCGAACTTGCGGTTGGTGGCGAAACGGTCGCGGCGACCTGTCAATATCTTGTGGGCATAGGCCTGGTGGCCGACGTCCCAAACCAATTTATCTTCGGGGGTGTCATAAACGTAATGGATGGCCACGGTCAGCTCAATGGTGCCGAGGCTCGACCCCAGGTGGCCGGGGTTAGAGGCCAACGTTTCTATGATAAACTCTCTGAGCTCATCGCACAATTGTGGCAATTGTGTCACCGAGAGCTTTTTGAGATCGGCCGGTGAGTCGATTTTATCTAAGAGCGGCATGGGTGTGCGTTTTATGGGATAGATTTTATCTTATACTGACAAAGATAACATAATTAGTCAATACTGGCAAGCAAATATTATATAATATATTTATTGCGAGTCACCCATGACAGGCGACCGTTCACTGCAAATGTATAAACGCACTTCAGCAGCAGATATTGCCAGGCGAACAGGTGCCGTTAATGAGGGAAAGGATGTTGATATGCCGGCAGCTCTATGTCTTCAATAATCTCATCGTGTATCACCTTGCCGTCCTTCTTGGCCACAAATCTGAGCGAGTAAACGCCGGCCTCTTTCGGCAGGGTGACGAGCATAAGGTGTTGGTCTGTACCTATAAGCCTGGTGTCGACATGTTCAGACTTAGAGTCATTAAAGTCGTCAAGAAACAGTCTGGCATCAGTAAGCATAGTCCTATCCCAATTGACGCTCACATTGGGATCATAAGGCGATGTCCACCTCTGTACTGGCTCTTTGTGCTTACGGATATAAAAGTCGTATTCAATATCGGGGGTAAGCAGAGTGTCCTCTTTGTACAGGTAAACATAATACTGCATCTTGTCGGCGGTCATTATAACGCCTCTCTCCATGTCGACCCCGCTCAACACATCGTAAGGGCCATACACATCGTCATATTTCTGCGCCAACTGTTCAAAGCCCTCGTCGCAAGGGTCGCCTTTCATGTTACCGCCCTTTACAATATCGCCCTCTAACGAGAAATACAGGTGAAACATGCTTTTAAAAGTCTTTATATTCCTGTCTATTTTTACCGACGATACCGACATATATCCTTGCACGAAATGATCTGCCTGACAGAGCTTGTAACTCGGATGCAAGGCTCTTATGTAAGATAACGTATACCTCTGTGAATAATCGTCATCGTGTTTGTCGCATGCCGCAGTAAGGGCGATGAACGATAGTATGAGGAGTGCTTTTTTCATGGCTGAACGGTTTTGTTAATATTCAGTGCAAGTATTATATGTAACTCGGGTTTTCTGCAGGCAGCTCTAAATCTTCTATAAGCTCGTCACATATTATCTTGCCATCTTTCTTTGCCACGAATCGGAACGAGTGGACGCCGGCCTGAGGCGGCAGGGGGATATAAAAAATATTTCTTCGAGTCTCCGTTAAATTAAATTCTTTTGGGAAGATATTTCGATATCCTTCGACAGATGTGTGTTGACGTTTAATTTCCGTTATCTTCCATTTGGTTGGGACAATCTCATCTAACACCATCTCCTCGAATGGCTCTTTGTGCCTGCGGATATAAAGGTCGTATCCAATATGGTCATTGAGCAAAGCCCCCTCTTTCAAAGAGGGTGAATAGTCCCCTTTGGCTAAGTAAACATAATACTCTATTTTGTCAGCGGTCATTATAACGCCATTATCCATGTCTTGTTCGCTCAAAGCGTCGAAGTCGCCATACACATCGTCATATTTCTGCGCCAACTGTTCAAAGCCCTCGTCGCAAGGGTCGCCTTTCATGTTACCCCCTTTTACGATATCGCCCTCTAACGAAAAGGACAACTGAAGTCTATAGTCGTTTATCGTTATTTCTTTGTCTATTTTTACCGACGAGACCGACATATATCCTTGAATGAAATGGTCTGCGTTGCGATATTTGCGGCCCGTGAGGCGTGTTAGATCGTCTAACGTATATCCGGCAGGCGGTATTTTTTCCTTGTAATCATTGTCGTGTTTGTCGCATGCCGCGGCAAGGGCGATGAACGATAGTATGAGGAGTGCTTTTTTCATGACAAACCTAAATTTGGGAGTGGTTTTTTGCAAGATAAAAATTTAGCCAATAAAAAGCAAGTGATTTCCAGGAAAATACAACATAATCCCGTGCTATCTCTTTTGGTAAAGCTAAGTGTCGCGGCCGTTAACTTTGACGACTTCTATGCGGGGACTTGTAGGTTGAATGTTTTGGCATTGAGATAATTGCTGACGGCATGAAATAGAGGGCATACCCCCCCTGTTCATTAAGTCAATACCGGATTCAATGCAGGCAGCTCTAAATCTTCAATAATCTCGTCACATATTACCTTGCCATCTTTTTTTGCCACAAACCTGAACGAGTGAACGCCGGCCTGTGGCGGCAAAGGTATGTTAAACCGATGCCTTTTAACATATATCAGCGAAAGATCTGTCCCCTTATGGTCGAAGTTGCTGAAATCATTAAGATACACATCTTTGTTTTCAAGCTCCGTTAAATCCCAATTGGTGTACACCGTTTGGTCTGAATCCGAATTCCACCTTAAAAGGGGCTTTTTGTGCATTCGGGTGTAAAAGTCGTAAAGAATATAACCATTAAGCAAAGCACCCTCTTTCAAAGAGGGAGAGTAATCTCCCTTAACTAAGTAAACATAATACTCTATTTTGTCGGCGGTCATTATAACCTCACTTTCCATGTCTCGCCCGTTCAAGGCATCGTGAGGACCGTACACATCATCATATTTTGCGGCTAACTGTGCAAAGCCCTCGTCGCAGGGGTCTTCTTTCATGACGCCGCCTTTTACAGTCTCTCCATCTAAAGAAAAGAATACCTGAAAAGTATAGTCATACTTTTTCACCTCTTTTTTATCTATTTTTACCGACGAGACCGACATATATCCTTGAATGAAACGGTCTGCGTTGCGATAATATACTCCGTTGTCGTTAAGGACATACCTGCGTATTCGTGATATGTCGTCTAACGTATATTCCGGTTGGGCGGGCGTGCCTCCCGATTGAGGTATTTTTTTCTTGTAATCATCATCGTGTTTGTCGCATGATGCGGCAAACATGATGAACGATAGTATGAGGAGTGTCTTTTTCATGGCTGAACGGGTTTTGAGTTATGCTCAGGGGAGGTGCCGTTAATGCGGGAAAGGATACTCAAATGCCGGCAGCTCCAGATCTTCAATAATCTCGTCGTGTATCACCTTGCCATCTTTCTTGGCCACAAACCTGAGCGAATAAACGCCGGCCTCTTTCGGCAGGGTTATGCTAAGCAGGTGGTTTTTGGTGTCAATCAGCGTAACGTCAATACCTCTATTATAACTGGAGGTATTAAAATCGCCGGCATCCAACATGTTGTAAATAAGTGCCGTCATAGACCAATTGATGTACACATTTGGGTCTGAAGGCGAAGGCCATTTCAACAAGTGTCTTTTATGCTCGCGAGTATAAAAATAGTAACCAACATATTGTTCGAGCAGGTCGCTATCGTCCTGTGAGATAGGATATTTCCCTTTGGCCAGATAAACATAATACTCCATCTTGTCGGCGGTCATTATAACGCCTCTTTCCATGTCGGCCCCGCTCAATACATCGTAAGGGCCATACACATCGTCATATTTCTGCGCCAACTGTTTAAAACCCTCGTCGCAAGGGTCGTCTTTCATGTTACCCCCTTTTACAATATCGCCCTCTAACGAAAAATACAGATGAAATTGGCTTGGGAAAATCTTTATATTCCTGTCTATTTTAACTGATGAGACCGACATATACCCTTGCACGAAATGGTCTGCCTGACAGAGTTTGTAACTCGGATGCAAGGCTCTTATGTAAGATAACGTATACCTCTGTGAATAATCGTCATCGTGTTTGTCGCATGCCGCAGTAAGGGCGATGAACGACAGTATGAGAAGTGCTTTTTTCATGATTGTCTATTTTAATATGAAGATCCCTTTCCATCTATTAAACTCGTATATGCCTGGATTTAAATTATAATAATCGTAAAGGCCATCCGATTTGCCGCCCCATCCCCAATTACAACTCATGTATGTATTTTCTTCAGTTGCTAAATGGCGGTACATTTTATTGATGACACCTTCGTATTCAGTGCCTAAAACTTCGTATAATGTACGAGAGTAATGTTTAGCGCCATCAACAACGAAAGAGTGACCTGCGTTGGTATGTGTATCGTTGGCAGATATTATGACAGGATTTTTTTTACTTATCGCATTATATATAAGTAAAAATCTCCTGTAAATACTATCAGGCTTGAGAACTATATCTTCATTATAATATTCATGTTTGACAGAAGCGTCTTTACGGTTCAGTTCTTTAAGATAGATATCTAAATCTTTAGGATAAGCGGCTGTTCCTTCATTATAAAATGACACTTTTACACCGTCAGCAATTTCACGTAAAAATTTTGCCACCACATCTTCATATTGGGTGCCCTTTATGGATGAATAGTTGTTTATGGCATCCCAATGAGGAGCGATGGTTTTAAAATATTTATATTTCTTATATGCAATTGCTTGCCCTGCTGCAATAGGAACACATCCGACCACGGCTCTGTTGTTTGTATTATCCGGGAAACAATTATTTAGTTCGTTTTTATGAGGCATTGCGTTGTTGTATGGGGCGTTCTGGTCCCATTTTATCTTCATGCCAATATAGATTTCTTTGTCTGTATCAATGATATACTCTTCGCCCAGGCAAAACATTCCGTTTGGCAGAGGTATCTTGTTGTGGTCGGGGTGGTTGGGGTGAAGTCGTGGGGTTATCGAGGCGCCTTCTGCTTCGAGGTTTAGTGCCTGCAATGTACTGACCCGGGAGTTGAAACGGGCTATCGAGTCGTTGATGCTGTGTGACACACTTCTGTAAAATATGCTCAGCATCTTTATGTTAAGAGTGTCGTCAAGGCTGCCGCTGGGCACGAAAGAGAATATCTTCCGATAACGTATGTCGCCCGAGCAGACGGCATAACCGTCGCCCTGCTCGCTTGTAAACTCAACGACGACAGGGGGGACGGCCGCGCGCGGGTCATTGGCCGACCGCAGTGCCACAGGCTCGTTGAGGGGCCGTATGCCCTTGATGCTCAATGTCGGCTTCTCTGAGAGGCCGGCAGTTTTGGCCTGGTTGCCGGGGGTGCAGAATTTGAGCAGGCTTTCCGTTATCTCTTCGTCAGAGAGTCTGTAATCGCCGTCCGCTTTGGCGTCGAGCCTTAAAAGGTAATGCTCATAGGCCGCCGTCGAGTCGGCATCGTCGAGCATAAGGGCTGCAATGTTGTTTTGTGCCGTCATAGGCAATAGCTCTTCGCCTATGTCGTTCTTGGCACACGATGACAGCGCCACGAACGCTGCCGTAATGAGAATTAAAGAGATGTTTTTCATGACAAAATGGGTTTAGCAGTGATTTTTCGCAATATATGATTTAAAATTGTGAAAAGCAAATGATTTTCAGAAAAATACAAAATATTTTCATGCCTGTATCCTTTTGGAAAGGGCAAGGGCTGTCCGCGTGCTCGATTTGACGGCCTTAGGGGTGGTGCTTGTCGGTTGAATATCTGTGTGTTAGTGGCCGCATCCGTCGAAATAGCGCCCTCCCCTTGTCCAATCGCGAATTAAACATTACATTTGCAATCGTACAATAACTTTATCGGGTCATGGACAAATTCTGCGAATCGCTCTTTTGTTACAGCCGTCGCAAATGTTCGGCGGTGCAGATAGGTGACGTTATCATAGGGTACGGTCATGCCGTGGCCCCGCAGTCTATGTGCACCACCGACACGCTCGACACCACGGCCTCGGTGGCTCAGGCGCGGGCCATTGCCGATGCCGGAGGCATGATGGTGAGGTACACCGCGCAGGGACGCTCGCAGGCCGAAAACCTTGGCGTCATACGCAGTGAGCTGCGCGCCTTGGGGTGTGGGGTGCCCTTGGTGGCCGACATACACTTCAATCCCGCGGCGGCAGAGACGGCGGCACGACATGTCGAGAAGGTGCGCATCAACCCCGGCAACTTCATAGACGGGCGCGCCACGCTCTCGGGTGTCGACTATTCCGACGAGGAGTATGCCTCCGAGCTTAAGCGTCTCGACGAGCGTCTGTGTGCCCTGATAGAGGTATGCCGCAGCCACGGCACCGCCCTGCGCATAGGTGTCAACCACGGGTCGCTCTCCGACCGCATCATGTCGCGTTACGGCGATACCCCCGAGGGCATGACCGCCTCGGCAATGGAGTTTCTTACCATCTGTCGGCGCGAGGGTTTCGATGATGTGGTGGTGTCGATGAAATCGAGCAACACGCAGGTGATGGTGCGCGCCTATCGCATGATGTCGGCGGCCATGAGCAGGGCGGGCATGTGTTATCCGTTGCACCTGGGGGTCACCGAGGCGGGCGAGGGCGAAGACGGACGCATACGCTCGGCAGTGGGCATAGGCGCCCTTATGGCCGACGGGCTGGGTGACACCATAAGGGTGTCGCTCACCGAGGCGCCCGAGGCCGAGATACCTGTGGCGCGCCGGCTGATCGAGATATTCGAGGGGCTGGAGGGCAGCGCCCCCATAGCCGAGCAACCCACCGACGGTTATCATCCGTTCGACTATCACCGCCGTGAGAGCTTTGCCGTGGGCGAAGTGGGCGGCGGGGCCCCTTGTCAGGTGATGTCGCAGTTGCCCGAGGGGTGTGTGAGGGTGAGGCTCTCAGACCTCACACCCGAGTGCATGGCTTCGCTCGGAGACAGCCGCTGCATCATAGCGGCCGAGGCCGGGGGGCGCAACGTGACGGCCGAGTTGAGGGCGCTTTTCATGAGGCTCGACAACCACGGTATAGACAACCCGGTGGTGATATGCCGTCATTACGGAGCCTTGTCGTCTGACGGGCTGACATTGCGGGCGGCGGCCGAGTGCGGGCAGCTTTTCATAGACGGTTACGGCGACGGCCTTATGATAACGGCCGAGGGACACCCCGACGATGAGTGCGAGCGTCTGGCGTACGGCATATTGCAGGCGGCACGGGTGCGTTTCACGCGCACCGACTATATATCATGCCCCGGATGCGGACGCACCCTCTTCGATTTGCAGGCGACATTAAGGCGTGTCAAAGAGGCCACGGGGGGGCTTAAGGGTCTTAAGATTGCCGTCATGGGATGCATTGTCAACGGCCCGGGCGAGATGGCTGATGCCGATTACGGTTATGTGGGCGCCGGCCCGGGACGCGTCACCCTCTATAAGGGCAAGGTGCCTGTCAAGAGCGCCATACCCGAGGAGGAGGCCATAGACGAGCTTCTGGCTCTGCTGAGGGAGAATAACGAGCTATGATACTGTTGTCGACAGCCTATCTGGCACCCATAGAGCAATATTCGCTGCTGGCAAGCGGCGAGCCCTGCCTCTTCGACTATCACGAGAGTTACCCCAAGCAGAGCTGGCGCAACCGTTGCCGCATAATGACCGACCGTGGCACCGTCGACCTCAGCATACCGGTGGTAAAACACCACTTTGCCAAGACCGCCACACGCGATGTCGAGATAGATTACTCGACACCGTGGCAGAAACGTCACTGGCATGCCCTTGTCACCGCCTATCGCAACTCGCCCTATTTCGACCACTATGAGCATCTGTTCGCCCCGTTCTATTCGACATCGTGCCGCTTTCTGGTCGACCTTAACGAGCGGTTGATGTGCACGGTGCTTGAGTGCATGGGGCTGTCGGCAAAGGTCGACATGACGAAAGCCGGCTCTTTCGTGCCGCTCGACAACCCCCACCGCGACATGCGTTTCGCCCTCTCGCCCAAGCAGCGCCTCAGGGAGGGGGCCGAGCCTTACAACGCCAGGCCGTACTATCAGGTCTTTGCCGACAAGATGCCTTTCGAGCCCAACCTGTCTATAATAGACCTGCTCTTTTGCGAGGGTCCCCAATCTGTCAATTACATTTAGCATGAAAACGGAAAAGCCATACAGAGTAAGAAAAAACAATGCGGGGTATCCGCGTTTCCCTTACAGACTGAGCCGCACCTGTCGTTGGATGACGGCTTTCACATCCATATTGTTTGCCGCCGTCTTCTTCTATCTGCTCAACTCCAGCAGCGGCACCTATCTGTCGGCATGGTTTCTGAGCTTCACCATAGCGGTGGCGTTGTTGTTCATCATCTCATTTCCGCGCAATATCGTGGTCACCGACACCGACCTTGTCGTGTACGGCATACTTGAGGCCACATATATCAGCCTCGGCGACATAAAACGCATGCACAGGGTGCCGCGGCGTTGTCTGCGCATGGTGATACCGGTGATAGGCAGTTTCGGCTTCGGGGGCTATTACGGTTACTATTTAGACCTGCGCAACCTGCGTGTCATACGCCTCTTTGCCACACGTCTGTCGGGCCTTGTGATGGTGCACACCATCTATAACGACCGCATATTGCTCAGCTGCGAGGCGGCCGACAAACTCATATCACTCGTCAAAGAGCGCACCGGCAACAACCTGTTGGACGCTCCCGTAAAAGAGAGCGATGATGACGATTAGTCGGGGTGTTTCGGGGAGCCGTGAGGGAGGTGTTGTGTGGCGGCTGCATCTTGTTGTGGTCTGATGTGTCGGGGCGGTTGTTTTTCCGTGAGCATAGGTTCTGCCCGGCTTGATGTGGCGTTTGTTTATCGGTTTTTACAATTTTAAGAGCATGAGAAGATTGGTCCTTACGTTTATGATTGCCTTTATGTCGAATGCGGCATTGGCTCAGAAGCTGGCCTATCGCTTGAGCTTCGAGACCTGTTTCGACAATCTCGAGAGCAGTGACCCCTGGGAGGGCACCCGCACCCTTTTCGCCGTCAAGCTGTCGCCCGAAATAGGCTTGCAGCTGGGGCACGGTCACTCGCTCATGGTCGGGGCACACCTGATGCAAGACCTCGGCGACACCCTGCTCACAAAGGCCCAGGCCACCGTTTATTATCGTTACAAAGGCAGGCGGTTCGGCGCATTGGCAGGCAGTTTCCCACGCCGGTTCTCCATAAGCGATTATCCTCTGGCATTCTTCGACCGCGACTGGTGTTTCTATAACAACAACATCAACGGCATAATGCTTCAATATACCAACCGCCGGCGAAGCGGACATGTCGAATTTTTCGTCGACTGGCAGGGGCAGAGTCAGAAGTTCCGTATCGACGAATTCATGATTGTCGGCTCGACGCAATATGCCTTTTTCGACCGTCTGCTCATCGTCGACGCCGCCGCTCTTCTGAGCCATTTCAAGAACGATTATGTGCTCGGCGACTCATATCTGCTTGAACGCGCCTATTACAACGTTGGCCTCTCGACCGATCTTCACAAGCTCGCACCCAAGATAGACCGTCTCAAATTCGGATTCGGCACCATCTCGTCGATGGAGCATAAACGTTTCCTCGAGGTCGACTCCAAGTGGCAGCATAACATAGGCTTTCAGGCCGAAGCCGACATCTTCTGGCGCTGGATAGGTCTCAGGAACACATTTTATTTCGGTGACTCTCAGCAGATGTTTTACTCTCAATACGGCAAACGCATATATTCGGGTTCGCCGTTTTATCAGTCGTCACGTTACAACCGCCTCAACATATACGGCATGTGGCGCAAGAAGTTCCTGTCCGTACGAGGCGATATAATACTCCATGCCACCAAGGGCTATCTGGCAAACCAACAGATGCTCACCCTCTCGATAAACCTTCATCAGATGTTCGTAAAAGGCAAACTCAGGAATGTGCGGTACTGATATGACGCACTGTACGCTGCCTTTACGGGCACTGCCGTTATTGGTTTGCTGAAACTGCCTCCGGCGGCCCTTCCGGGGGAGGGGTCACGGAGGGGTCT
>CAMRVW010000021.1 GCA_947054185.1 uncultured Rikenellaceae bacterium
CATCTGCCACACGAGGGTCCGTCACACGTCGTCAGAGTTGTATTTGTATCCCAACCGCTTGCCGGTCTGTATCTTTGAGTTTTCTATCTTGGTGGTTATCTGTTCGACGGCTATTATCTTCTGGGTGTCGTACGGAGGCACCAGAAGGTCGAACTCCACGGAATAGAGTATTGCGGTCTCTATTATCTCGGTGAGCACGGGGCGTGTCAGCTCGGCCGAGCCGAAGGTGTCGTAACTGTATTTGTTCTGGCGCTTGCCCTCCACGAAAAAGTGACCGTTGCGGTTAACGAATATGCGGGCAATCAGATAGCCCTCGTCCGAGCTGCGGTTGTATTTGAACGAGTCGGCCAGAAAGTTGTATATGTTGATGATGCCGCAATATGCGTTAAGCGGTGCCTCTTTCACATAGTCGGTAAAGAGCACCGAGTGTTCGCGGTTGAACTTGAATATGTTGGTGTGCATGCTGAATATGAGCATGTCTGATGCCACCTGCAGCTGGGCCTCGAACTTGCCGCGGTCGCGATATTCGGTCTTTATGAGCCGTGACGACTCCACAGCCTCGTTTATCTGGCCCGACATCTCGTGCAACAGATCTTTAAGCTCGACGAACACATCGTAACACTTGTCGAAAGCCTCTATCTTGACCAATGATTTCGTGTCGAGAGCGGTTATTATGCTCTCCCTCTTAGAACCTTCGTCCATTCCTCGTTGTTTTGGTATGACAAAAAACTTCGCCCGCCCATACGGGAAAAGCCTGCTTTTGAGACAAAGACGGCAAAAACTCTGCCGATTTTAACCCCTTGAAGCGAAAAACGCCGTCTGAAACCCTTCCGCACCTATGGGCGGAGGTGAAATTCAAACGGGCTATAAATTTAAGATTTCTTTTTGTAATACCAAAATATTACCTTTGCCGGATAAACAAGCAACGCAATGGGCATACGCACAAAAATACGTCTCGGGTTTGCCTCGCTGGGGTTTCTGCTGATTATTGCGGCAGTGATATCCTATTTCGAGCTCGCCCGCCTCAACGACAACTCCCGCCGCATCATCTCAGAGGGGGCCACAAGCGTCAGGCTCTCCAACGACATACTCGATGTCATTAACCGAGAAGACTCCAACATACTCGAGTTTTTCCGTCGCAAGGACACCATACTGTTCAACCGTGCCAGCGCCAAGTGCATGGGCGACCTCGACTCGGTGCTCTATTCCATGAAGGGGTCGTTTCCCGAAAACGCGCTCATAGACACGCTCATAGACCGCAAGGGCATGTACGCCTCGACGGTACGTTCGTTTGCCGACAGCTCCGATTTCCGCAACGCCACATGGTATTTCACCGTTTACAAGCCCTCTTACAACGGCTTTGTGCGGTCGGTGAAAAATTTCATGCGTTCGACGCAAGACCTTGTCTCGCGAGAGGCCGCCGGGGTGCAGCACAGCGCCTATCGCTCCATCATGCAGGGCATAGTGTCGGTGGGGGCGGCGTTGGTGCTGATATTCATGTTTTATTCGCTGATAGACATCTATTACATATCGCCCACCCTCAAGATAACCAAGGGGCTCAAGAATTTTCTTATGATGCGGGTGCCCTTCAAGGTCGATGTGTCGGGGCGCGACGAGGTGTTCATGCTCAAAGAGTATGTCGAGCAGCTCATCTTGCGTCTGAAAGCCAAGAAAAACGACGAACAGACATCAAAAAACTAAGCGATGAAAGGGCATGTGGTTTTAAGATATGTGGGCATGGTGATGCTGCTCAATGCCTTTTTCATGCTGGCGGCGGCGTGCGTGTCGCTGGTCAACGACATGGACACGGGCTTCTATCCCCTGATGCTCAGCTTTGTGCTTACGGCCATAATGGGCGGCTTCCCCTTCATATTCGTCACCGACCCCGAGCCCATAACCACTAAGGAGAGCTATGTGATAGTGGTGTCGGCGTGGGCCATGGTGTGCCTGACGGGCATGTTGCCCTATGTGCTGTGGGGCGGCGAGTTCACGCTCGTCAACGCCTGGTTTGAGAGTGTGTCGGGATTCACCACCACCGGCAGCACCATAGTAAACGACGTTGAGGCCCTGCCCAAAGGGTTGCTGTTTTGGCGTTCGTGCACCCATCTGCTCGGTGGTGCGGGTATAATACTCTTCGTGCTGGCGATAGTGCCCACCATGGGACGCGCCAAGGTGGCCCTCTCCAACGTGGAGCTCTCGTCGCTGGCCAAAGAGAACTATCGCTTCCGCATAAGGAAGACCATGCGCATAATAATGGTGGTCTATCTGTTCCTCATAACCACCGAGACGATACTGCTGGCCATAGCCGGCATGGACTGGTTCGATGCCGTCAACCACTCGTTCTCGACCATCGCCACGGGAGGCTTCAGCACCCGCAACCTCAACATAGCATATTATAACAACATCTGGATAGAGATTATCATGATGGTGTTCATGGCGGCCTCGGGCATCCATTTCGGGCTGCTCTTCTCGAGCATAACGGCCAAGCGCAACAACATATTCCGTTCCGAGGTGTCGCTCTTTTACATAATATGCCTTGTGGGTGCCTCTGTGATGATAGTCCTCAACCTGTGGAGCACAGACACTTACTCCTTTACCGACTCTGTGCGGTACGGCGCCTTTCAGCTTGTGGCCGTCTCGACCACCTCGGGTTTTGCCACCGCCGACTCGGGCGCATGGCCTGCCCTGTCGGTGAGTTTGCTGATATTCTTCTCGATGATATGCGCGTGTGCCGGCTCCACCACCGGAGGCATAAAGAGCGACAGGCTTCTTATAATGCTCAAGGCCTTCCGCACCCGCCTGTTGCAGATACAGCACCCCAACGCCATCGTGCGCACCAAGCTCAACGGCGTGACGCTCGACGAGAATACGGTGGGCGGCGTGTTCGTGTTCGTGGCCATGTATCTGGTTATATGTATCGTGTGCACGTGGCTTCTGTCGGCTTTGGGCATAGACCTGATGACCTCTTTTAGCGCGTCGGTGGCCTGCCTGGGCAACGTGGGCGTTGGCTTTGGAGAGGTCAGCTCGCTCGGCAATTTCGCCCTGATGCCGGTGCCGGCCAAGATATTGCTGAGCCTTGTGATGCTCATGGGGCGTCTGGAGATATTCGGCTTCATTCAGATATTCATGATACGCAGCTGGCGGTAAGAGCGCCTTTTGCAGTCCGGAAAAAAATGCGCCCGTTTGATGCGTAAGTGTTGTAACTTGACGCGTTGTTTTGTATTTTTGCAAGGTGTATGGCCGCCACGGCCTTCACATGGCTGCAAAAGGGCAGTGTGCGGCATGCGTGAAAGAGGCCCGGAATGAGCTGTGGCGGGGCAATCGACTAATGTTTTGTATGCGAGAGGAGATATGAGACTCTTAAGATTCGTTGTGATATATATATTGTTGCCGCTGTGGTGCATACCCGCGGCATCGGCCCAGCAGGTGACTCCCCGGCATGAGGGGTTGGCCTCAGACCACGCCTATATGGAGCTGTTGCGCCGCGAGGCTTACCTTACGGCGGCGGCCGACTCTTTGGGCGCCATGATATCGCAGCGGCGCAAGATGCTTACTGAAGACCCCGCTTTGCGGGATGTGTACTCGGCCGACATATTGCGTCTTGAGAGCGAGCTTTTCGACATGCGTAACCGTCTGGGCATGGTGGCCACCAAGACCAACATGATAGAGCAGGAGTATGTGATAAAGAACATGGCGAGCATGAGCCTGCCCCAGCCGAGCGTCACCGGCGGCGACGACTTCATAGACGGCAACATGACCGACGAAGAGAAAAAGGCCATGCGCGACGCCGTGCTGGCCGACGACCTGCTGGCCTCGCTGGGCCGTCCTTTGCGCGAGGCGGTGGCACGACAAAGAGATATATACGAGCGATATAAGACGGTTGCCGACCGTGGCGAGGCTGCCACTCTCGATTCTCTGTTCGCAATAGAGACCGCCACCATAAGGTGCCTTGACGACTCGTTGGCCCGCTTCTGGCAGCCCATTTTCGACACCAAGCGATATGCTTATGAGCGCCTTCTCGACAAGCTCGATACCCCTTATGCGGTGATGGAGCCGGCCATAGAGCGTTCTCGCGAGCTTCGTGGCAGCGAGTCGGAGGCCCTTGCGCGATATGCCGCACCGGCGTTTGCCATGTATGCGCCGCGCCGGCGGTTGCTCTTGCTGTATAAGAGCATACTGGCCGAGCGATTGCAGTCGTCGGTGTTGTATGACGCCGTGCACACGGCTCTCTCTGAGCCTCTGCGCCGCGATTACGACTATCCGCTTCTGAGGCTGCCCGAGTTGGTGTTTGTCGACTTTGCCCCCGCCGTGACGGGTGGTGACAGAGCAGTGTCGGCCGACAATCCGCCTGTGCCTCTGGTGGTGCCTTCGCGCGGCGAGCTTTTCAAGATAGAGCTGCTGACCTCTAATGGCAAACTCTCCGATTATAAGCTCCTGCGTGGCGTTAACGATGTGGAATACCGCGAGATAGCCGGAGGACGCTTTGTCTATTACGCAGGCTCTTACCGCACCCGCGAGGAGGCCGTGCACGACAGCGACCGCCTGCACCGCAGCGGCCTGAAGACAAAGGTCGCCGCCTGGAAGAACGGCCTTTTGGTCGACGAGGATGGCATGGAGATAGAGGAGCGCCCCGTGGGGGACATATTCCGCGTGATGGTTTACTCCATGGACGACACCGCCCGCGACATAATAAAAGATATCGCTCCCGACAAAGAGCTGCTCTCGATAGAGGAGCAGGAGCAGACATCGGTGTCGGTGGGGCCGTTCGAGGAGTATGAAAAGGCGCTCTTTTTGGCCAAAAGCCTGCCGCGCGCAAAGGTGGTGGGCGTCAAGATAGACCGATAGCGTCCGGTCTGTCTGCGCGGCGGCCGCGATATATTGTGCCGTAAGAGTGTCACGACAGGGGTCGGCGGTCTCTTGCAGATGTTAATTTAGACATTCGAAAAGATAACGATTCAAAAAAAATCCTTATCTTTGCACAAATAAAAAGATTAAAGTTATGTCGTTTCTTGATGAGAAAATAACAACCGAAGGTCTGACGTTCGATGATGTGTTGTTGATTCCGGCCTATTCGGAGGTTCTTCCGCGCAATGTCAATATCGCCTCGCGCTTTTCACGCAATGTATGTATCAACACACCCGTGGTGTCGGCGGCAATGGATACCGTCACCGAGTCGGCCATGGCCATAGCGATGGCTCGTGTGGGTGGTATCGGCGTCATACACAAGAACATGACTATCGAAGAGCAGGCCGCTCAGGTGCGCAAGGTCAAGAGAGCCGAAAACGGCATGATCTTCGACCCCGTCACCATTGAGAGAGACAAGAACGTGGGCGACGCTCTGGCACTGATGAAAGACAACAAGATAGGCGGCATTCCCGTTGTCGACGGCAAGAAGCTCGTTGGCATCGTCACCAACCGCGACCTGCGCTTCCAGACCGACATGGCGCGTCCCATCTCTGAGGTCATGACCTCGGAAGGGCTGGTCACCACCACCAGCACCGACATACGCCAGGCTGCCGAGCTGTTGCTCGAAAACAAGATAGAGAAACTCCCCGTGGTTAATCAAGACGGTGAGCTTGAGGGTCTTATAACCTATAAGGATATAAGCAAGGTGAAAGACAACCCCAATGCCAGCAAAGACGACAAGGGTCGTCTGCGTGTGGCGGCCGGCGTTGGCGTCACCCACGACACCATGGAGCGTGTTGACGCCCTGGTCAAGGCGGGCGCCGATGCCATTGTTATAGATACCGCTCACGGCCACAGCAAGGGAGTCATAGATATGCTCAAGAGGGTGAAAGCCAAATATCCCGCTCTCGACGTGGTGGTGGGTAACGTTGCCACCGCCGAGGCTGCCGTGATGCTTGCCGATGCCGGCGCCGACGCCGTCAAGGTGGGCATAGGCCCCGGTTCGATATGCACCACGCGTGTCATTGCGGGTGTGGGTGTGCCTCAGCTCAACGCCATCTATGACGTGGCCAAGGCGCTCAAAGGCAGGAACGTGCCCGTTATCGCCGACGGCGGCATACGTTACACCGGCGATATCGTCAAGGCCATCGCCGCAGGTGCCGACTCTGTAATGGCAGGTTCCATGTTTGCCGGTGTGGAGGAGTCGCCCGGCGAGACCATCATATACAACGGACGCAAGTTCAAGTCATACCGCGGCATGGGTTCTCTGGAGGCCATGCAGAAAGGGTCGAAAGACCGTTACTTCCAAGACATGGAAGACGACATCAAAAAGCTCGTCCCCGAGGGTATCGCAGCACGTGTGCCCTATAAGGGAGTGCTCTCAGAGGTTGTCTATCAGATAGTTGGCGGTCTGCGTGCCGGTATGGGCTATTGCGGTGCCCACGATATAGAGGCGCTCAAAGGTGCCCGCTTCATACGCATCACCTCTTCAGGCATAATGGAGAGCCACCCCCACGACGTCACCATCACGCGCGAGGCCCCCAATTACAGCCGTCAGGACTAATCGGTGCCGCGGACTCCCGGCATGACGGTCTCCGTTTATATGCCGGGCGCGCTCAGGTCGCTTAAGGATGCGATTGTCGGCGCTTTGTGTCACGGGTGCGGTCGAGGGTGCTTGGGGGCGACCGAAGGTGAGGCTTACTGCGGTCGCAGGGTTTCGGGGGCATTACGCCCCCCCCCCACGCCCCAATAGCTAAACGGCGGTGGCGCCTCCATGCAGTTCAGTGTTTCGGGGCTTAAGGGAACAAATAGAAATGGTGCCTCTCTTTGAGTAACCGTCGAAAGGCTTCCTGTGGTTGCAGGGCTTCGGGGCAAATAGATAGGGTATCTCTCTTTGGGTTGACCGGTGGTAAGGTCATCGCTTTGATGGTATCAGACCCCATACGTCCCGGCGCCGTGTTCATGGCCGGGCGGAGGCGTTCTCCCTGCGGATCTCCTGCTTGCGGCGGCATGCCTGGGGAGATTTGGTATAATGAATTTTACATGCTTTAGGGCATCTCTTTTTAGGTCTTCGTATGACGATCCGTCAGTGCGGAGACCATGTTTTTTAAGGTTATAATGTGTTATTATGATAAGTTACGATTATCACATAAGGGTTCCTTACGGCGATGTCGACCGCATGGGCTTTCTTTATCATGCCCACTATGTGCGTTATTTCGACATGGCGCGCACTGAGCTTATACGCTCGTTGGGCATCACCAACCTCGAGCTTGAAGAGCAGGGCGTTATGCTCCCCGTGCTCAACGTCAATATTGATTACGGCATGCCCGCCCACTATGACGACCTGTTGACCATACGGGTGTCGTTGCGTGAGCGTCCTGGCGTAAAATGTGTCTTTCACTATGAGGTCATGCGCGACGGCGAGACCCTCACCACCGGAAGCGTCACTCTCGCCTTCATGAACAGCACCACCCACAAGGCCATACGTCCGCCTAAGGTGCTGCTCGACGTTATCGACAAACACATGTAAACACCCCCTCGGCAAGGCGCCGCGTCACCGCCACAGCCGCATCACGGGATGCCGGCATGCGATACGTGCGGTGTGCCCGAACTGAACAATAATACAGACGACAGTGGAAAATGCATTGAGGGTGAATCGTTTGCGTGTCGGGTCACGTTCCGCCACCGACCTGACATCGGGCGGCATCACCTCTTCGATGTTGCTTTTCGCGCTTCCCATGATTGTCGGCAACATGCTGCAACAGCTCTATAACATCGTCGACATGGTGATAGTGGGGCGTTGCCTGGGTTCGGTGGCTCTTGCTGCAGTGGGGTCGTCATATACGCTGACGGTGTTTCTCACATCTGTCGTTCTGGGGCTCTGCATGGGTTGCGGCGCCCTTTTCTCCATCTATTACGGTGCCTCCGACTATGGCCCGCTCAGACGCGGGGTCTTCATATCGTTTGTGCTTACGGGCGGGGTGACGGTGGTGTTGTGTGGCGCCTCTTTCGCATTCCTCGACGATATCATGACGCTCATGTGTGTGCCGGCAGATGTGTGGACGGCCATGTATGACTATCTGTGGGTTGTGTTGTCGGGTATGGGCTTCGTGTTCATATACAACTATCTGGCCTCGCTGGCAAGGGCTGTCGGCAACTCGGTGGCGCCGCTTTCGGCCCTTGGCGTCTCTATGGTGCTCAACATAGGTCTCGACCTGTTGTTTGTGATGGTGTTCGACTGGGGCGTGACAGGGGCGGCAGCGGCCACCGTTGTGTCTCAGGGGGTGTCGGCCCTGTGGTTGTGCATATATGCGCCTATGCGCTTACCTTATCTGCTGCCGCGACGTAAAGAGATGGTTTTCAATGCCCGAAGTGTGCGCGAGATAATCACTTACTCGTCGTTGACATGCGCGCAGCAGTCTGTCATGAACTTCGGCATACTGTTGGTGCAAGGGCTGGTCAACAGCTTCGGAGCGGTGGTCATGGCCGCCTTTGCCGTGGCTGTCAAGATAGACTCGTTCGCCTATATGCCGGTGCAGGATTTCGGCAACGCCTTCTCCACCTTCGTGGGCCAGAACTTCGGCGCCGGACGTTATGACCGCATACGCAAGGCCGTGCGCTCGGCCGTTGCGGTGTCGACGCTCTTTTGTGCGGTCATATCGCTTGGGGTGGTGCTGTTCGCCGGCGGACTCATGACCATCTTCGTCTCTGATGGTGAGAGTGATACGATAGCCGTCGGGGTCGGATACCTCAGGACGGAGGGGGTGTTCTATTTCGCCATAGGGTGGCTTTTCCTGCTGTATGGATATTATCGTGCAATACGCAGGCCCGGCATGTCGCTTGTGCTGACAATCATATCGTTAGGTGTGCGCGTGGGGCTGTCGTATGCGCTGGCGGCCGTGCCGTCCATAGGGGTGAACGGTATCTGGTGGTCGATACCGGCGGGCTGGCTGCTTGCCGATGCTGTCGGGGTGTTGTACGGCAGGACGATATCGCGTGGCGGCGCCAAGAGACGGTGATGCGTGTCGGCCAAAGAAAACGGGCAGCCTGTCACGCCAGGTAACCCTCGTAATAATATGACTGCCCGATGCCATTGAAGATAACGTCGCGGTCGTCTGTGCGGTCGGTCAGTGCCGGTTGCAACAGGACGCGCAATTCGAGGTCGTTTACAGGGCTGCGTTCCATCGCCTGAATATATTGCGCCTTATCGACCTTTGGCCAGTCGACAACCAGGCCGAGTCTCTTTTTCAATATCATGTCGAGCCATATCCACATGGCGCGTCCGTTGCCCTCCATGAAAGGGTGGGCGACATTCATCTCGACATATTTGGCGATTATATCCTCAAATGTCGCCTCGGGCATACGTTCTATAACTGGCAATATGGCGTCGAGATAGATGGCGTTGGCAAAGCGGAAACCGCCTTTCGATATGTTGAGTGTGCGAATACGTCCCGCAAAGTCATAGAGTCCGTCGAATGCGGTGTATATCCTGCAATCCCTTGGCCGTCTCCACCTCTATGCTGTCTATGCGTCCGCGCTCAAACAGGGCGTACGCCTTTTCGAGGCTTCGGGCGTCCTTGTCGGAATAATTGCCGTATTGTTTCCAATGACAAATATAGCCGATATTTTGACGTTATGGAAATTGTGAAACCTGAAAACTCAGAGCTGTCAAATCCCTCGGGGTATAAAAAAACAGAGAGTCACAAATTACTTGTGACTCTCTGTTTTTTTATCGCTCCTCGTTTAGGACTTGAACCTAAGACCCCCTGATTAACAGTCAGGTGCTCTAACCAACTGAGCTAACGAGGAATGTTCTCTCTTCGATTACGGATGCAAAGATACGCTATTTTTTCGAATCTGCAAATTTTTCCCGATGTTTTTTATGCAAAAAATTAACTGCGGCACGTAACTGCCTGTCAGGAAATCTGTTCGCAAAAGGCATTGATGAAAACGACATTGCAGGCCTTGCGCCTTTTTTGCGCATCTTTCACGTCTTGGATGATAAATTTGATGTACATGGCGATAAAAACAGCGCCGGCGGTTTCGAGTTTATATATAAAATTGTATCTTTGTACCAAAGAAAATTGCGGTAAAACCGTCAGAATATTAATGCAAAAACTACAAAAATGATTTATTCACACGAAGTAGAACACATGTGTGTCGTAAAGCAGGGGCAATGCCATGGCTGCGCTCCCATTCCTCAGGAGGGTAAATGGGTGAAATCCAAACAGATAACCGACATCTCAGGTTTGACCCACGGTATCGGTTGGTGCGCTCCCCAGCAGGGTGCCTGCAAGCTCACCCTCAACGTGAAAGACGGCATCATACAGGAGGCTCTCGTGGAGACGATCGGTTGCTCGGGCATGACCCACTCGGCTGCAATGGCTTCGGAGATTCTTCCCGGCAAAACGCTTCTTGAGGCACTCAACACCGACCTCGTATGCGATGCCATCAACACCGCAATGCGTGAGCTTTTCCTTCAGATAGCTTACGGCCGCACCCAGTCGGCATTTTCAGAGGGCGGTCTGCCCATCGGCGCAGGCCTGGAAGACCTCGGCAAGGGGCTCCGCAGCCAGGTCGGCACAATGTACGGCACCTTGGCAAAAGGTGTGCGTTACCTTGAGATGGCCGAGGGTTACTGCACCCGCATGGCATTGGATGCCGACGGCGAGGTGATAGGTTACGAGTTCGTCCACATGGGTAAATTCATGGATATGGTCAAAAACGGCACCGATGCCGCCGAGGCGCTTGAGAAAGCCAAAGGCACATACGGCCGTTTCGCCGACGCCGCATCTTACATCGATCCGCGCAACAAATAGTTCACTTTTAAAAACAGAAAATAGACATGGCATTATTTGAAAGTTACGACCGTCGTATCGGTAAGATCAACTCTGTTCTTAACGGTTACGGCATCAAAAATATAGAAGAGGCAAAGGCGATATGCGACGCCAAAGGTATAGATCCCTATGCAATTTGCAAGGAGACCCAGCCTATCTGTTTTGAAAACGCGGCATGGGCCTATGTTGTGGGCGCGGCGATAGCCATAAAGAAAGGCGTTAAAAATGCTGCCGAGGCTGCCGAGGCCATAGGCGAAGGCCTTCAGGCGTTCTGCATCGCAGGTTCGGTGGCTGACGACCGCAAAGTGGGTCTCGGTCACGGCAACCTGGCAGCCATGTTGCTTCGCGACGAGACCAAATGTTTCGCCTTCCTGGCAGGTCACGAGTCGTTTGCAGCCGCAGAGGGCGCCATCAAGATTGCCGAGAAGGCCAACAAGGTGCGCAAAGAGCCCCTTCGTGTGATACTCAACGGCTTGGGTAAAGATGCCGCCATGATCATATCGCGCATCAACGGCTTTACTTACGTTCAGACCGACTTCGACTATTACACCGGCGAGCTTAAGGTCGTACGCGAAAAGGCCTATTCGACAGGTCTCCGCGCAAAGGTTAAGTGTTACGGTGCCAACGACGTACGCGAGGGTGTCGCCATAATGATGGCAGAGGGCGTGGATGTATCCATCACCGGTAACTCAACCAACCCCACACGCTTCCAGCACCCCGTGGCCGGCACTTACAAGAAGGAGTGTACCGCCATCGGTCGCAAATATTTCTCAGTGGCTTCGGGCGGCGGTACCGGACGTACCCTTCACCCCGATAACATGGCGGCAGGTCCCGCATCTTACGGCATGACCGACACGATGGGCCGCATGCACTCTGACGCGCAATTTGCAGGTTCATCTTCAGTGCCCGCACACGTCGAGATGATGGGCTTCCTGGGTATGGGTAACAACCCGATGGTCGGCGCGACAGTGGCAGTGGCTGTGGCTATCGAAGAGGCCTCTAAATAAGTCGGTTCAGGTATCATTACCGATACTCGACCTCCTTGCAGCTTCGGTTGCAGGGAGGTTTTTTTGTTGCACTGCGCTTTGACCGTGCCTCCTGCCGCTTGGGGCGGGTATTGGTTTTCTGCGGATTGCTCGGGGTGTCGGGGATTGCTTTACCCGGGCTTGTCGTCGGGCTGGGGGAGTGCTCGGAGTGTGTCTGAGGGGTTTGCCGTGTCTCCTGTCGCTCGGGGTGGATTTGTTCTCGGCGGATTGTTCGGGGTGTCGGGGATTGCTTTACCCGGGCTGTTTGTTGTCATGGTGGGGGAGTGTTCGGAATTGTTTTGCGCTTAGTTGGTGCGGGTTGCCTTCAAAAACAAGGTAATGTGCGGGCATAAAAAAACGGACCTTGATTTCAAGATCCGTAAAATATAGGGAGCGATAAACTATTTTATCCTCTCGTAATACTCTCTGGTGCGAGTGTCGACGCGTATTTTGTCGCCGGTGTTGATGAAGAGGGGCACCTTTATGGTCGCGCCGGTCTCGACGGTCGCGGGTTTGAGGGCGTTGGATGAAGCGGTGTCGCCTTTCACGCCGGGCTCGGTGTATGTTATCTCCATGTCGACGATGGGGGGAAGTTCGGCCGTCAGTACCGTCTCCTTCTCGGTGTGGAACATCACCTCGAGCACCTGACCCTCTTTCATGAGGTCGGAGTTCTCGATGAGGTCGCGGTTGATGACTATCTGCTCGAAAGTCTCTGTGTGCATGAAGTTGCACCCCATGTCATCCTCGTAAAGATATTGGTACGGACGACGCTCGACGCGTATAGGCTCTATCTTTTCACCGGCAGAGAATGTGTTTTCTATTGTTCGACCGGTCTCTATGTTTTTGAGTTTGGTACGTACGAAAGCAGGACCTTTGCCGGGCTTTACGTGCTGAAATTCAACCACCACGCATGCTTTGCCGTTAAACTCGATGCACATGCCGTTTTTAAGATCAGCTGTTGTTGCCATATTATTGCTTGTTTTTTAGTGTTTTCTTTACGGAATTTTCTGCGGTAAAATTAACAAAAAAAATTAAAATACCCAAACAGACCATCGGCATGGGCTTGTCTGACGATAGGATGCCGTATTGGTGCGGTTTGCGCTTACATGTTTTGTCGGGCATTTTTCCTGTCGCCGCAGGTCAAGGCTTTTTACGCCTCGCCCAATGTGGTCACACCCAACTTCATCTCCTCTTCGGACGGATGGATGTTTATCTCCCCGAACGATTTTTCATAACGGGCTATATTGTCTTTTAACGAGAACATGAGCCGCTTGGCATGCTCGGGAGCCAATATTATACGGCTTTTGACATGTCCCTTGTCGGCGGCCGGCATAAGGCATATAAAATCGAGGACAAACTCGCTCGACGAATGAGATATGATTGCTAAGTTGGAATAGGATCCGTCAACGATGGTATCGTCGATTTCGATGTTCACTTCGTCAGACATTATGATGGATTTCAATGGTTTCACAGTACAAATGTACGCAACAATAACGTGACAGGTCACTTTTTGTTGTGTTTTTTAATAACAAATTATCAACAACAAAGGATGTTGGCCTGCTTGCGGTGTCTTTTAAGGTGTTTTCCGTCGAATGGTTCCCACCGCAGGGCGGATTTTTGCGCTCTAAAGGCTTCTGTGCAGACGGTTCTGTGTCGGCAGGTTGGCCGAAGTGTTTGCTGATTTTCGCCGGAAGTCTTCTGTTCCGACAGGACTAAAGGCGCGTTCCCTGCGCAACCGGAGCAAACCGCCACGTGCGTTTTTGTTGTGTGCGATCTTCTGTGCGGCATAATTTCGCCTTGACACTCTTTGTGCCGCAAGACTTTTGTGCCAACAGTGCGGCCGAGGTACGAGGCCTGGGCGGGCTGATCCTCCCCTCGCGGAGGCCCGTAACACAGCTTGGCTGTTATAGTTCAGTGATTTAAGCACGGTTGTTACGCGCATCACCTCCCCGCCTTGCCTCCGCAGGCTCGGCCCGAAGCTCGGTCAGGCTAAAGCATATTATCGGCACAATCGAGCAAACCGCCCGGTGACGAGTTATAGCTTTATGTTTTTGTCCCTGTTGTTTTGCGCCGCATGGCTTCCGCGCCGGCAGGGCGGCCGAGGCACGAGGCCGCAACGGGCCGAAGCCTCCCCCAACGGAGGCCCGTAACCCCGCTTGGCTGTTATAGTTCAGTGATTTAAGTACGGTTGTTACGCGCATCACCTCTCCGCATTGCCTCCGCAGGCTCGGCCCGAAGCTCGGTCAGGCTAAAGGTATGTCCCGGCCAATCCAAGGTGCCACTCGTCTTTTTCTTTCACCATTCCCGGCAGGCGCGGTCTGAGTGAAACGAAACCGCACACGCTTCCTTGTGCCGGGCTGAGGCACGAGGCCCGAGCGGCCCGGAGCCTCCCCCACGGAGGGCCGCACACCGCACAGCAATTATAGATTGATGACTTAAGCAAACCCGTGATGCACATCTCTTTCATGCTCTGCCCTCTGCAGGCCCCGCGCCACTCTCCGTCACGACAAAGGCACGGCCCCCCAACCAACCCGAGGTGTTGCCCGTCTCTCTCACTCACCACGCCCGAACATCATCACGTCATCGACCTCCTCCATGATAAGGCCGACCTGTGGTCGGCCCATGAGTGTAACGAAACCGCACAACAATTCCTTATCCCCGGCATTACGAAGTATGCCGTAAGCCTCTTCCTTATTTCGGGCTGAGGCACGATAGCCCGAGCGGCCCGGAGCCTCCGCCCAACGGAGGGCCGCACTCCGCAGAGCAATATATAATGCAGTGAATTAGGCGGTGAAAGTGAAACGCCTGACTTTCCCGCCTCTGCCCTCCGCAGGCTCCGTCCCGCTCTCCCTCACGACAAAATCACACTCTCCACTCTCCCGCCCACGAATCCGCGCTCTATGCGGCCGACCGCAGGTCGGCCCGAGCCTCTCGCACTGCTGTTTTGCCACCCTGTCCTTATTGTTTGCTGTAATGTTTCCACATCCTCTGCGATAGCCATGCCCCTGTTTGACATCCTTTAGGTATTCATGCTCAGGGCCGAAAACGAACAATAGGAGTAAAGGTGTGAGACCCAAGTCGTAACACCTTTACTCCTATTGTTCGTACCCATTCCTTAAGTTTGTCCTCAAAAATATCAAAACGGGGTCCGTGACCCCTCCCCCGGAAGGGCCGCCGGAGGCAGTTCCCGCAAACAATAAACGAGGCAGTTCCCGCAAAACAAAGTGACAGTACCGTCAAATCCTCGTATAAAAAAAATGCCGCATCCAAACAGAGGCGGCATTTATAATCGGTTGTGATACCTATTTTTTAGGTTTGGGGGCCAATATGAGAATCATGCGTTTACCTTCGAGACGAGGCATCTGCTCCACCTTTGCCAAATCTTCGAGGTCTTGTGCAAACCTGAGCAACAAAATCTCGCCTTGATCTTTGAATACTATCTCACGACCGCGGAAGAATACATAGGCCTTGACTTTGGCTCCCTCCTGCAAGAAGTTCTGCGCATGCTTGAGCTTGAAGTTATAGTCATGGTCGTCGGTGTTGGGACCGAAACGTATCTCTTTGACCACCACCTTGGTGGCACGTGCCTTGAGCTCTTTGGCCTTTCGCTTCTGCTGATAGAGAAACTTCTGATAATCTATTATACGACAGACGGGAGGTTCCGCCTTGGGAGACACCTCAACCAAATCAAGCTCTTCTGCCTGCGCCAGTTTAAGAGCCTCACCTATAGATACGACACGCGATTCGATGTTATCGCCGATTATGCGCACCTCAGGCGCCTTGATCTCATGGTTTATTCTATAACCGCTGTCTTTGCTTTGCGGTCCCTGCGGTCCGCGGCGATTGCCTCCCTGACCAAACGAGGGGCGAAATGGTTTTTGTGAATTAATGGCTTTATCCTCCTATCAGTTGATTAATAATTACCCAATACTCTAAAAACATGTACGTTGGGCGGTTAGTAATTTAACCACAAAGATAACGATTATTTTTTATCCTGTTTACGATGCGTTCATTTTTTTTTCATAATAAGCAACCTCGCTCACGCCGACGACCATAAAGCAAAACCACCGGCAAGCATGAGGCGACACAGACGAAAAGACGGTCACGTAATTTCCTCATTGTGGCGACTGCAAAACGGACAAATGTTGTGCCGAACTAAAAATTTGCCACACCTTTTTTAAAACCAAAAATGTTTTATATCCATCCTAACAAAATAATATCGCTCCTAAAATGACAGCCTCTCCGCGGAAAACCTGTTTTTCAGTGCATATTCCGGGATGACAAAAAACGCCGGAAATCGACGCGCAAATCACCGGTCATTGTCAGTGGAAAAACATTCGGACAGATGCCGACCGCACAGTATATAGCGCATAAATGCACCCGTCTGACATAAAAAAATAGCTGACAATCAAACGATTGCCAGCTGTTGTGCCCAGAACAAGACTCGAACTTGCACGCCCTAAACGAGCACTACCCCCTCAAAGTAGCGTGTCTACCAATTTCACCATCTGGGCTTTGAGAGCGTCTCTTTTGTTTTCAAAGACGAGGCAAAGGTATGAAAAAAATTACACTCTCCAAAAAAAATAATGTTTTTTTATTTATATTTTTCGTACTGCGGTTACAATCGGTTGTGTACAAGTAAGTTTTATAAAGCACTTGGAGAAATGAAAAAATAACCGTATCTTTGTAAGTGTCGAGATATGTCCCGTTCGGGCATGGCTCTGCGCCCGAGCAAGCCATCGGGATGCGCTCATGAAAAGAGACGTCCGCAAAGGGCCTTGTGGCGCAGGTTTGCAAATTCACGCCCTGCGACAGGATGCTCTTTGTGGCACAAACAACCTAAAAACAAACAAAAGTATTTCAGATATGATAAAGATTACATTCCCTGACGGCAGTGTCAAGGAGTTTGAAAATGGCGTCACAGGCTATGAGATAGCCATGAGCATATCGCCCCGTCTGGCTTCCGAAGTGCTTTGTGTGGGCGTTGACGGCATCACGCAAGACCTCGGCATGCCCATCATGCAAGATGCCGAAATAAAATTGTATAAGTGGGACGACCCCGAGGGCAAACACGCCTTTTGGCACTCGTCGTCGCACCTTCTGGCCGCCGCTTTGGAAAAGCTCTATCCCGGCATAAAGTTCGGCATAGGTCCGGCCATTGAAAACGGATTCTATTACGACGTCGATTCGCCTGTGGCCATCACCGAGGCCGATCTGCCTGCCATAGAGGCCGAGATGCTCAAGATAGCGTCGTCCAAGGTGCCTTTTGTTAGGAGCGCCGTTGCCAAGGCAGACGCACTCAAGAGCTTCAAAGACAAAGGCGACCAATATAAGGTGGAGCTTATAGAGGCATTGGAGGACGGCACCATATCGTTCTATCAGAGCGGTGACTTCGTCGACCTGTGCCGTGGTCCGCACATACGTTCGTCAGAGGTGGTCAAGGCGGTAAAGCTCACCTCCATAGCGGGTGCATACTGGCGCGGAGACGAGAAGAACAAGATGCTGACCAGGATATACGGCATCACATTCCCCAAGAAGTCGCTTCTTGACGACTATCTGGCAATGCTCGAAGAGGCCAAAAAGCGCGACCACCGTAAGTTGGGCAAAGAGCTCGAATTGTTCTGTTTCTCGTCGCGTGTGGGTCAGGGGCTGCCCTTGTGGCTTCCCAAGGGGGCCGCGTTGAGGGAGCGCCTCGAGAACTTCCTCAAAAACGTACAGAAACAATACGGTTACCAGCAGGTCATAACCCCGCACATCGGCATGAAAGACCTTTACGTGACCTCGGGGCATTATGCCAAATACGGCAAAGACTCGTTCCAGCCCATACACACCCCCGACGAAGGCGAGGAGTTCCTGCTCAAACCCATGAACTGCCCTCACCACTGCGAGATATACCGAAGCAAGCCGCGTTCATATAAAGACCTGCCCGTGCGCTTCGCCGAGTTCGGTACCGTTTATCGTTACGAGCAAAGCGGTGAGCTTCACGGTCTTACACGAGTCAGGGGCTTCACTCAGGACGATGCCCATCTTTTCGTGCGTCCCGATCAGCTCAAAGATGAGTTCATGAAGGTGATAGACATCATCCTTTACGTATTCAACACCCTGAGTTTCGAGAACTTCACTGCCCAGGTGTCGTTGCGTGACAAGACCAATCGCGACAAGTACATAGGCAGCGACGAGAACTGGGAGAAGGCCGAGAACGCCATCATGGAGGCGGCGGCAGAAAAGGGTCTCAACACCATAGTGGAGTATGGCGAGGCGGCATTCTATGGTCCCAAGCTCGACTTCATGGTGAAAGATGCCTTGGGACGCAAGTGGCAGTTGGGTACCATACAGGTCGACTATAACCTGCCCGAGCGTTTTGATCTCACATACACGGGTGCCGATGACAAGCAATACCGTCCCATAATGATACACCGTGCCCCATTCGGGTCGATGGAACGTTTCGTGGCCGTATTGCTCGAGCACACAGCGGGCAAGTTCCCGTTATGGCTGGCTCCCGACCAGGTTGTGGTATTGCCCATATCCGACAAGTTCAACGACTATGCCGACGAGGTGGCGCACAAGCTCAACATGTGCGACATAAGGGCGATAGTCGACCAGAGAAGCGAGAAGATAGGGCGCAAGATACGCGACAACGAGCTCAAACGCATACCGTTCCTGCTCGTGGTGGGCGAGAAAGAGTCTGCCGAGGGTACCGTGTCGGTACGTCAGCAGGGCGAAGGAGACAAAGGCACCATGACGCTTGCCGAGTTTACCGCCCACATAGGCGATATTGTCGCAAACGAAGTCAAACCGCTGAAAAAGTAATGCCGGCAGTGCGGTTTGATTTGCGGGAACTGCCTCCTTTATGGTTTGCCTGCACTGCCTCCGGCGGCCCTTCCGGGGGAGGGGTCACGGACCCCGATTTGATATT